>VAXA01000040.1:0-14099 GCA_005883365.1 Actinomycetota bacterium | reverse complement strand
CCACGGCCGACGGGCCGTGGCCGAGGTTCTGGCAGGCGATGCCGCCGGCGAAATCGAGGAACTCCCGGCCGTCGACGTCCCAGACCCGCGCCCCCTCGGCGCGGGCGACGACGAGCGAGGGCGTCGAGACGCCGCGGGCCACGTAGCGCTCGCGCGCTGCGAGGACCCGCTCGGCAGCGCTTGCGCGTTCCTCCACGGACATCGGCGCCTGGATTATCTCCTGCGCGATGCGGCTCGTTCAAGCAGCATGCGCCTCGCAATGCGAGGCGACCGCCGCTTCCGCCTACGGAATGCGCGGCGTCTACGACCAGACGCTCTCGAACGTGCCGAAACGAAGCTCGCTGTCGTAGAGGAAGCGCGTCGCGTCGACATGCTCCATGTAGTCCTCGCGACGCTCGGCGATGAACGCGTTGTACGCGTCCGCGGACTCCCAACGGTCGATCACGAGGTACCGGCCAGGCGTTTCGACATCGCGGAGGAGCTCGGTTCCGATGTAGCCGCGTCCCTGGCGGAAGAACTCCGCCCACTCGCCCTCGGACCCGTAGACGCGCTCGAACTCGGCCGAATCGCGTACCTCGTAGCTGAAGACGAGTGCGAGCATCACAGGAGGATAAGGTCCTGGGGATGAGCGCCGAGGCCGTTCCCGCAGAGCCCGAGTCCCGGGAGGAGTACGCAGGCGTCCTCCGCTTCTACCACCTCGCAAAGCACCAGGAGTGGCAGGTGGACGACGTGCCGTGGGGCGGGCTCCCGCTCGTGCCGGAGGGAAAGGGGACGCCCGAGCGTCAGGCACGGCGGCGCGACATCTGGCGGTCGGTGATCATGCAGCAGCTGCAGGCGGACGTCTTCGCCTGCGAGATGGCGTCCCAGCTGCTCGCGGCGGCGCCAGACCCGGAGGCGCGCCTCTACTACGCGACGATGGTGCAGGACGAGTCGCGGCACACCGAGGCGTGGCTGCGGCTGATCGGCCAGGTCGGCGGGGAGGGGGAGCGCGACCCGTACCTCGACGAGCTCGCGCACATGTTCCTCGAGGCGGACCTGCTCGAGGAGAAAGTCTTCCTCATGCAGGTGTTCTTCGAGCGGCTGATCATTCCGCGCTTCCGGCTGATCGCGCGGTCATCGCGCGGAACGGTGCTCGAGGACCTGTGCAACCGCCTCGCCGTCGACGACGGCATCCATCACGGCGCCGGCATGGCCTATGAGCGGGTCCTGCTCCAGTCGGCCGGGAAGAGGGTGAAGCAGCGACTCGTCGACGCGGCGAACACGATGCTGCCGATCTTCGCGAAGCACGTCCTCTGGCGGCCGAAGGCGCGCGAGGTGATCGGAACGCTGATGGAGGCACGCGACCGGGAGCGGCTGCGCGAGGAGCTGAACCACGGCGTCCGGCTAGCGAACTCCCTCGGCCTGGACGTCTCCGACGTCCGCCTCCCCGCCGGCTGAAACCGGCCCCGGTGCTCCCCTCACAGCCCGGTCGCAGGCTCCAGGCACGAAGCATCAACGTCGCTTGGGGATGCACCGCAATGTCAGGCGGTCGTCGGCTCGGGCATCAGTCCGAGCTGCGTCATCACCTGAACCTGATCGAAGTAGAGCCGAGTGGATGCAATGGTCTCGCCTTCGACGTGGAAGATCTGCACAGCGCGGCCGTTTAGCGTCTTATGGGTCGGCGCGATCTCGCCGGCCGGCGACATCAGCGTCTCCTCGTGGGTACCGCTGAAGGTGAACTCTTGCACGACCCATTCGCCGCCCACAACCTCGTTGTGAACGGTGATTCGTGCGTCGGGGAATGCGCGCAACCAGGCCATCGCGTACTCCGTTGCGGCATCACGTCCCTCGATCTTGACGTCGCCGGGCGCCTCAAAGACGGTGTTGTCGCCGTTCAGATCCCGGATGCGCTGCTGGTCGTGCGCATTGAACGCGTCGATGAACCTCCGTCCAACCTCGCGAGCGTCTGCCATTCGTCCTCCCTTCGGTGGGTGCCTTAGGGCGACCCTACGCGTTCACAGGAGGCGGTTCAAATGCTCGGTATCGGTTTCGCGACCCTGACGGCGGCCACATCCAGGGTCTGCGCGCCGCCTACACGAGCGTGGCCCTCGCGGCGGGTTCGCGCCGGCCCCGACCTGATCGACCTTCACTCCATCGCACTATGCGGGCTATGCAACGGAAGTAGCCCCTGCTCGGACGGTTCGTGACTGAGGGACAGTCAGGGTCACTCCAGAACGCTGGCCCAGCCGAGGCGACCTACGCCTGATCGCCGGATCGTCGCTTTCGCGCTGACCTCGACGGCGGATTCAAGGCACCGGAGAAGCCAACCATGGCTCGCCCCCATGCCTCCATCCAGTGCTCGCCCTCTTCGCTCCGCGCACCAAGCTCGGCGGGATCCGTGCGCTTCAGCAGCACGACTGTGAGCGCGACGAGGACAACCCACACGACCGCCAAGATTCCTGCGGGGAGCCATTCGCGCAGCAGGAGGAGGACAAGGCGACGGCCCCTTCGACAGTCGTGAGGCCGGTTCCCACCATGCCTGCTCGTCCTGAGCGGATCATGTGCTGGTACTACCCGCTCCGTCAGGGGTCATTCCGGAACACTCGCTCACGCGAGCGTTGCCTCACCCGGCTGCGGTGACGTAGGGTCGCGCGGAGGCGATGTTGCCCGATCGGCGGCAGATCGAGGAGCTTGCGCGCGGCTACACCGAGGCCTGGTGCAGTCATGACGCAGCGCGCGTGGCCGCCTACTACAGACCCGGCGGGACGATCGCCATCAACGGCGGCCAGCCGGCCGGTATCGCCGACGTCGCGAACTCGTTCATCGCTGCTTTCCCGGACATCGAAGTCTTCATGGACGACCTTCGGCTCGCGGGCGACGTCGCCGAGTACCACTGGACGTTCACGGGCACGAGCGCCGAGACGGGGAGGCCGGTGCAGATTTCGGGCTTCGAGGAATGGACGATCGGAGCGGACGGCCTCATCGCGTCCTCGCGAGGCAAATACGACCAAGTCGAGTACGAACGCCAGATCCGGGGTGGAGCCGGCCCGGCCGGCTGAAGGGTGCGACCGTTCATCCGTCGCACGGCGCGTGCGGTTCGGATCGTTCTCCGTGACGGCGACATTCCACGGCCACTTCGCTGGCTCGCCGTGGTCGGTCTGGCACCGGTTCCAGGACCGTTCGACGAGGCCGCGCTCCTCCTCGCAGCGTTGATCCTCCTCGTCTTCTATCGCGACCGCCTCAGGCGGGCTTGGCGTGAAGCGATCTCGCAGCCCTAGCGCATCCCGCCGCGCTCGAACTGGGCGCGGAAGTGAGACCGCGGTCGCATTGTGGCCACGCCCAAGGACCGCGGGAGTCAAGCCGCAGGTCATCTATGCCGATAGATCGGCCCGTAATGCGGCGGCATCCTCGGAGCAGAACGGAAGAGACCGATCGGTCGCGGCGGCGTCGGCTCCTCGCGGCGATCTTCGGAGCCGCCGCTGTGGCCGCGGTTTCCTATGGCGCGACAAACTGGATCGTCGGGATCTTTGGCGGCTCGAGTGGCCAAGGGCAGTCTGCGAGTGTGGCAAACCTCTCTATTAGCGCCGTGGCCTCACCAGCGGCGAACAACCTGCTCTACCCGGGAGGCACGGGTGACGTCGTCGTCTCCATCTCGAACCCCAACCCGTTCCCGGTCACGATCACCGCAGTCAATCTGCCGACCAACACGACCTACGCGACCGGTTATACGACCAGTTCGCTCACCACGACTCAGAGCGGCTGCCTCGCCTCGACTCCCAGCGGCGTGACCTGGAGCTTCGCGACGG
The DNA here is from genome assembly GCA_005883365.1 of Actinomycetota bacterium. Lineage (GTDB taxonomy): Bacteria > Actinomycetota > Thermoleophilia > Gaiellales > Gaiellaceae > Palsa-739. Next base: position 10,314 of record VAXA01000040.1, on the reverse strand, counting down.
GAACGAGCGGCAGCTCACACACCCTCACCACGCCGCTGACGGTCGGAGCCAGCGGGCAGGCCGACAACCCGCTCGTCGTGACGCTCACGAACGACGCAAGCATGGCTTCGTCTGCGCCGGCCGCGTGCGAGAGCACGTACTTCTCGCTGCCCTCCTTGACTGGCGTGACGGCTACGGGTGGGAGTGCAACTGCGACGGCGAGTCCGGCGACCGACAGCTGGACGTCCTGACCTAGCCGGAGGGCGGCTGACTTTGAGTGCGGGACGTCAACGCCTCGCTGCGACCGCCCTCGTTCTCGCACTCGGTCTCTTATCGGTGGCGGCAAACGCTGCTGGGGCAAGCTGGGCCGTCGGCCTTGCGGCAAACAGCGCCGCCGAAGCGTCAGCCGGAGTTGCCCCGGCGATCCCGGCCGGAGTGGCCGCCGCCTGTACCGCCCCCACGGGGACGACGGTCACCGTGAGCTGGGGCGCCGTTGCCAGGGCAACCAGCTACACGATCTGGAAATCGACGACGTCGGCGACGAGCGGCTTTTCCGTCGCCGCCGCGGGCGTTGCCGGCACGTCGTGGACAAGTGGCAGCCTTGCCACCGGCAGCTACTGGTTCGAGGTCTCGGCCGCCACCGGCACCAACTGGACCAGTGGACAGTCGGCCGCCTCCGCCCAGCGCACCATCCTGGTCGCCGCCTGCCTCTAGCGCATCCCGCCGCGCTCGAAATGGGCGCGGAAGAAGTTCTCGCTGCCCGCAGTCGCCATCGCGGCAGACGCGCTGATCTCGAGCGCGAGCGCCGTCGCGGCGACGAGCTGCGCGAGGCGGTAGACCTTTCCGGGGCCTGCGCAGTCCATCAGCTCGAGCCAGCGAGCCGGATCCGGCAACGTGGTGCCGCCGCCGACCGTGCCGACCTCGATGCCGGGGAAGCGGATCGAGACGTGGAGGCCGCCGTCGACCCGCTGCTCGGTTCCGTGTGCCATCGAGCTCGTGCCGACGAGCCCGAGATCCTGGCCGGTCGCCGCGAACACCGCCGCGATCGCGGAGGCCGGCGTGAAGGCGACCGACTGCATCCCCGACGCGACGGCGCCGTGCGTCCCCGCCCAGGCGAGCTCCTCGAGGTCGTGGACCTTCGTCCGCAGCACTCGCTCGATCGCCGCCTCGCTCAGCGTCGTCTCGGCGATCACCGTCTTACCGTGCCCCTGCTGGAAGTACTCGAAGGACGGCTTCTTGTCGCCGCCCATGTTCGCCTCGAGGATCGTGCGCTCGACCCGGACCGGGGCGTGCGGCAGCACATACGCCATGTTCACCGCGTACGCGTTACGGGTCATCATGTTCGCGCCGAAGGCGTCGCCCGTCGTGAAGCGCCAGAGGACGTGGCACATCGGCCCGACGACGTGGGTCTTCGCCTCGCGCAGGACGGCATATCGCGAGAGTTCCGGCGAGTCGGAGTCGCGCAGGAATTCGCGCATGGCCGGCACCTGTTCCTCGACCCAGCGGGCGAGCGCCAGCGCATCGCCGGAGTCCTTGCAGATGAAGCAGGATGCTCTAGTGATCCTGTCCGCGATCACGTATGTTCGGGAGCCGCCGGACTCCGCGATCGCCTTCGCGCCGCGCTGCACCGAGGCGGTCAGGCCGCCTTCGGTATGCGCGAGGGGGACCACGACCTCCTCCTCAGCCCGCCCGGTCTCGACGACTTCGCCGTCCTCCGACAACTCGTACTCTCCGAGCGAGACCGCGAGCTGGGCAACGGAGACGGGGATCGACACGAGGCCCGTCACCGACTCGGCCGCGCGGACGTACGGCTCGACGTCGACCTCCGGCAGGCCGAGCGCCGACTGGCGAGCCCGCACCGAGTCCGGGTCGTTTTTGCGGGAGAGTCGCATCGAGCGGAGGCTATAACCTCGCCTCGTGACGGCGACCATCATCGACGGCAAAGCGCTCGGCACGAAGGTGCGCGAGGAGGTGGCCGCGTCGGTCGCCGAGCTCGGCCACGTCGGCCTCGCCACCGTCCTCGTCGGCGACGACCCGGCCTCGCACATCTACATCGACCTGAAGCAGAAGGCCGCGCAGCAGGCCGGCATGGAGGCGCGCGACCTGAAGCTCCCCTCCCATACGTCCGAGGAGGCGCTGCTCGCGACGATCGCGGAGCTCAACGCCGACGACGCGGTCGACGGCCTCCTCGTCCAGCTCCCGCTCCCGGACCACATCGACGAGAACCGCGTGATCGAGGCGATCGCGCCGGCGAAGGACGTCGACGGGATCCATCCGATCAACGCGGGCCGGCTCTATCTCGGCCGGCCGTCGCTCGTCCCTGGCACCCCGCTCGGGATCATGCGGATGCTCGACGAGTACGAGATCCCGCTCGAGGGCGCTCGCGCTGTCGTCGTCGGCCGCTCCGCGATCGTCGGCAAGCCGATGGCGCACCTCCTGCTCCAGCGGAACGCGACTGTGACCATCTGCCACTCGCGCACGCAGGACCTCGAGCGGCACACGCTCGACGCCGACGTCCTCGTCGCTGCCGTCGGGCGGACGCACCTCATCTCCGCCGACATGGTCAAGGCGGGCGCGACGGTAATCGACGTGGGGATGAACCGCGACGAGGACAGCCGCAAGGTGCTCGGCGACGTCGATCCGAGTGCGATGGACGAGGCCGCCTACATGACGCCCGTGCCCGGCGGCGTGGGCCCAATGACCATCGCAATGGTGCTCCAGAACGCCGTTACGGCAGCACGGCTCCGGAGGCCCGAAGCCGTTGCGTCACCCAAAAACTGAGCTAAACTCCGGCCTGTTTCATCAACGTTCGGCGGCTCGGTGCCCGGGCCGTCGTTTTTCTGCAAGGAGGAAGGGTTGGCTGAGGGCACCGTAAAATGGTTCTCGAACGAGAAGGGCTACGGCTTCATCGAGCGCGAAGGCGGCGACGACGTCTTTGTCCACTTCTCGGCAATCGCGGGGGACGGCTACAAGTCGCTGACCGAAGGCCAGCGCGTGGAGTTCGAAGTCGTTCAGGGCGACAAGGGCGCACAGGCCGCCAACGTCCAGGCGATCTAGAGAACCTGTCGGACCTAAGGTTGGAAGAGGCCCCGGCAGGGGCCTCTTCTCGTTTGGGAGGATCGACCTGAGATGGCAATAGACCGCAAACAGCTTCTCCACGTCGCCCGCCTCGCGCGGCTCGAGCTGCGCGAGGACGAGATCGAGCGCCTCGAGGGGCAGCTGAACGACATCCTCGCCGCCGTCTCCAAGGTCTCGGAGCTCGACCTCTCGGACGTCCCGCCGACCTCGCATCCGCTCGACGTCGTCAACGTCTGGGAGGAGGACGAGCCGCGGCCGTGCCTGACGGTCGAGGAAGCGCTGGCCAACGCGCCCGAGCGCAGGGGCGACTTCTTCAAGGTGCCGCCCGGAGGCGCCGCGTGATCGACACGCTGCGGCTGACGGCGGAGGAGGCGAAGCGCCTCCTCGACGCGCGGGAGGTCTCCGGCGCGGAGCTCTTCGCCGCGTACCGCGCCGCGATCGGCGACCGCGACGAGGAGCTCCACTGCTTCCTCCACGTCTGTGACGACCCAGGAGGCGACGGCATCCCAATCGCGCTCAAGGACGTGATCGGGACGAAGGGCATCCCGACGACGGCGGGCTCCAGGATCCTCGAGGGCTATCTCCCGGTCTACGACTCGACCGTCGTCCAGCGGCTCAAGGCGCACGGCCTCCGCATCCTCGGCAAGACGAACACCGACGAGTTCGCGATGGGCTCCTCGACCGAGAACTCGGCCTTCGGCCCGTCGCACAACCCGTGGGATCCCTCGCGCGTGCCCGGCGGCTCGGGCGGCGGCTCGGCCGCGGCCGTGAGCGCCGGCCTCGCTCCGTGGGCGCTCGGCTCCGACACGGGCGGCTCGATCAAGCAGCCGTCGGCGCTCTGCGGCAACGTCGGCCTCCGTCCGACGTACGGCACCGTCTCCCGCTACGGGGTCGTCGCCTTCGCCTCGAGCCTCGACCAGGTCGGCCCGGTCGCACGCACGGTCCGCGACTGCGCGTTCCTCTACTCGATCATCGCGGGCCGCGACGAGCGCGACTCGACCACGGTCGAGCTGCCGGAGCATGTGGAGCTACCCAACGAAGACGGGCTCCGCGGGCTCCGCGTCGGCGTCCCGAAGGAGCTCAACAAGGCGGAGGGGATCGAACCGGGCGTCGCGGCGGCCGTGCAGGCGGCGATCGCGCAGCTCGAGGAGCTCGGCGCCGAGGTGGGGGAGTGCGCGCTGCCCCTTTCCGTCGAGTTCGGGATGCCGTGCTACTACCTGATCGCGCCGGCCGAGGCCTCCTCCAACCTCGCCCGTTACGACGGCGTCCGCTACGGCTATCGCGCCGACGCGGAGGAGCGGCTCGAGATGTACGAGCGCACGCGCAACGAGGGGTTCGGCGACGAGCCGAAGCGGAGGATCATGGTCGGGACGTACGCGCTCTCGGCCGGCTACTACGACGCGTACTACGGCCAGGCCCAGAAGGTACGGACGGTGATCAAGCGCGAGCACGACGCGCTCTTCGAGACATTCGACGCGCTCGTCTCGCCGACCTCGCCGACGGTCGCCTTCCCGCTTGGCGCCCGCACCGCCGACCCGATCGCGATGTACCTCAGCGACCTGCTCACGATTCCGTCCTGCATGGCCGGCCTGCCGGGGCTCAGCATCCCGTGCGGGCTCTCGGAGGGATTGCCGGTCGGCCTGCAGCTCGTCGGGCCGCAGTTCGCCGAGAACACGCTCTTCCGGATCGGCCACGCGCTCGAGCAGGCGCTCGGCTTCGACCCGGTGCCCGAGAGGCTGCGGGCATGACCTACCGCTTCGAGGATCCCGCCGCCGAGTTCGTGCTCGCCGTCGAGCGTGTCTTCGGCGAGCATCCGCGCGTGCTCGACGGCTCGCGTGCCGTCCTCGTCGGCGACGTGAAGCTCCAGCTCGAGGCCGGCGAGCGCGAGCTGTGGCTGATCGAGACGCACGGCCCGCTCGAGCACCGGCTGACGATGGTTCAGGTGCGCGACGACGTCGAGGGGGCCCTTCGCGAGGCCAAGGAGAAGCTCCGTGAGCAGCGCTGAGTGGGAGGCGGTCGTGGGCCTCGAGGTGCACGCGCACCTCAAGACCCTGACGAAGATGTTCTGTCGCTGCGAGCTTGAGTACGGCGCCGCCGAGAACACGCGCACCTGTCCTGTCTGCCTCGCCCATCCCGGCGCGTTGCCGGTCCCGAACGGCCGTGCGATCGAGATGACGATCCTGCTCGGCCTCGCGCTCGACTGCGAGATCGCCGAGCACGCCGTCTTCGACCGCAAGAACTACTTCTATCCCGACCTGCCGAAGGGCTACCAGATCAGCCAGTACGAGGCGCCCCTCTGCGGCCCGGGGAGGTTTCTCCTGCCGACTGCGGACGGCGAGCGGGAGATCGGCATCGTGCGCGCGCATCTCGAGGAGGACGCCGCCAAGACCGTCCACTCCGGCGGCGCGACCGGCCGCTCGGTCGGCGCGGACTACAGCCTCGTCGACTTCAACCGTGGCGGCACGCCGCTGCTCGAGATCGTCGGCGCCCCGGACCTGCGCTCGGCGGAGGAGGCGACGTGGTTCCTCCGCCTGCTCCGGCAGACGATCGTCGACCTCGGCATCTCCGACGCCGACATGGAGAAGGGAACGCTGCGCGCGGACGTCAACGTCTCCGTCCGGCAGCGGGGGGAGCAGGGCTTCCGCCCTCGCTGGGAGATCAAGAACATGAACTCGTTCCGGTTCATCGGCCGTGCGATCGAGGCAGCATTCCGGCAGCAGGTCGAGGCGCACGAGGCCGGGGAGGAGGTCGTCCAGTCGACGTACGACTACGACGACCACACCGACCGGCTGACCGTGCACCGCTCGAAGGAGGAGGCGGACGACTACCGCTACTTCCCGGAGCCCGACCTCGTCCCGGTCGAGCCGCCAGCCGAGCTCGTCGAGCGGCTGCGCGCCGAGGTTCCGGAGCGCCCGGCCGACCGGATCCGGCGGCTCGCCGACGAGTTGGGCTTCGCGCCGGCGGCCGAGCTCGTGACGACCGGTAACGAGTGGAAGGCCGAGGCCCTCGCGGCCGAAGGCGTCGAGTGGAAGGCCGCCGCGGCGATCGCCATGAACCGCGGCGGCTTCCTCCCCGAGAATGCAGGCGCGCTCGCCCGGATCGTGCAGGCGAACGTCACGCGCGAGGCGCTCGACGAGGCGTTCGCCGCCGCGGCCGAGGGCCCGATCGAGGCGGACGACTACCTCGCCCGGACCGCTCTCGGCGATGAGGACGAGCTCGTGCCGGTGATCGACGCGGTCCTCGCCGCGCATCCCGAGCAGGTGGAGACGTACCGCGGCGGCAAGGAGGGCGTGCTCGGCTTCCTCGTCGGCCAGGTCATGCGCGAGACGCAGGGGAATGCCGACCCGAAGGTCGTCAATCGATTGCTAGCGGAGCGACTTCGGCGCGAATAGGCGGCTCGCGCCGCGTCACGAGGTACACCGCGCTCACGGCGACGACCGCCGCCATCGCAACGAGCAGGATCCGGTAGTCGACCAGCGTCGAGAGGGCGGCGCCCGTCGCGATCGACGTCGTCTGCGCGATGGAGAGCGACATGTCGGCGGCGGAGGAGACCCGCCCCTGGATCGCGAGGGGAGTCCGCGTCTGGAGGGCCGTGGTGAAGGCGACGATCGCCCAGAGGATCCCGACGCCCGCGATAAAGAAGCCGACGAGCACGACCGGGAGCGAGGACACGACGAGGAGGAGGTCGCCGAGGCCGAACACTCCGAGCCCGATTCCGACCCCGCGAACGTCGCCGACGCGGCGGACGAGAGCGGCGGCGGTGACACCGCCGGCGATCGAACCGACCCCCTGCAGCGGGGCCATCACACCGAAGAAGGACGGGTGCTTGCCCAGGTGCGCAATCACGCTGAAGATCAGCGTCTCGGCGAAGCCGATGACGAGGAGAGCGATCGTGGCGCCGACGACAATCTGCCGCAGCGGCAGCGTCCGCCAGACGTGCTCGATCCCCGCGGTCAGCTCGCGAAGGAAGTGGTGCTCCGGCGGCTCGGGCTTCTGCTCGTACACCCGCATCCGCGAGAGGAAGAGCGCCGAGCCCGCGAAGGTCGCGGCATCGAGGATGGCAACCGAGCCGCCGCCGACAGCCGCGTAGAGGCCGGCGCCGGCGAGCGGGGCGACGATCCGCAGGCCCTGCTGCGTCGACGAGAGCACGCCGTTCGCGTCCGCCAGCAGCTCCTCCGGCAGCATCACGCGGAGGAGCGCGGATCGGGCCGGGAAGAACACTGCACCGGCGACGCCGTAGAGGAACGCGACGAGGTAGATGAGCCACGCGTCGCCTTGGTCGTGGACGAGCAGGAGCAGGAGCACCGCGGTGCCGAGCACACAGTCGGTGACGATCATCAGCGGCCGGCGCCGCACGCGGTCGGCGAGCAGGCCGCCGAGCGGCCCGGTGAGGTTGCCGAGGCCGAGCACGAAGAAGACGAGACCGGCGCGGGCGCTCGAGCCGGTCAGGGTCTTCATCCAGACGGCCATCACGATCCACATCGCCCAGTCGCCGAAAGCCGACATGCTCTGTCCCGTGACCAGCAGTCGCGCGTCGCGGTACGAGAGAAGCCTGCGCATCAGGCACGTTCCCGAGCGACGTGGCGGAGCGTGATCACGGCGGCGTAGCTCATGGCCGCCAGCTGGCCGGCGGCCGCGACCGCCACCACGTGCCGCGAGCCGTAGGCCGCAAACGCAGGCGCCGCCACCGCGAGCGCGAGCGGTGTTCCGAGCGACGAGGCCGTGAACGTCGCCGTGAGCGCTTTCGCCCGGACGGCGGCAGGGGGCCGAAGCGTGAGGAAGGCGTGGAGGGTCGGGTTGACGAGGCCGTTTGCAATTCCGGACAGCGCGAGCGCGCCTGCCACCGCAGCGGCCGGGACCGGCGCCGCGAGCGCCCACACCGGCGCGGCCTGCACGAGCACGAGTGGCGCCGCCTGGCGCAGCCCGCCGATCCGCTCGCTCCGGTATGCGACGACGTTCCCGGCTACCGCGCCGACGCCCCACGAGGCCAGGAACGCGCCGGCGAGGCGCGGATCCGCCCCGTAGTGGGCGAAGACGAGTACGGGGATGGCGACGAAGATGACCGAGAACGAGGCGTCGCCGACGACGATCGCGGTCGTCCAGCCGCGCAGGATCGGGTCATGGAGGAGATAGCGGACGCCTGCGAGGAGCCCGCGGCCGTCTTCCGCCTCTTCTGTCCGGACGGCGCGCGCGACCGGTACGAGCAGCGTGACGAGCACGAAGGCGACGACGTAGCTCGCCGCGTCGACGACAAGCACGATCGGCGCTCCGACGACGGCGATGAGGACGCCGGCGAGAGCAGGCCCGCACAGCATCGTGATGCGCGTAGCGCCCTGGAGCAGGGCGTTGGCTCGCTCGACCGATGCCTCGTCCTCGTCGAGGATCTCCGCGACGACGACCCGCTGGGCCGCGCCGTATGGCGTGCCCGCGGCGCCCAGCACGAACGTGAGCGCGAGGAGGACGGGGAGCGTCAGCTCGCCACTCCAGTGGAGGACCGGCACGAGCAGCATCAGCGGCGCGCGAACGGCGTCGCAGAGCCGCATCGTCCGCTGCGGGCCGAGGCGTTCGAGCAGCGATCCGCTCGGGATCCCGAACAGCGCGTAGCCGCCGGCCTCGGCCGCGATCACGAGCGTCATCTGCTTCGCCGAACCCGTCGTGACGAGCACGAACCACGGCAGGGCGAGCCACGTCATCTGCGAGCCGGTGGTGGAGAGGACCTCGGCGGTGAGCAGCGCCGCGAGAGGCCGGCTGCGCAGGACCGGGGCCGGAACCGATGTCCCCTCGCCCGGCATCAGCCCGCGCGGAAGACCCGGACGTCACCGCTCACCGTGCGGCCGCGGAGTACCACGGTCGGCCCTGCCGCCGCGTCGTCGCCGGTCGGCCGCTCGCTCGCCAGCGGCACCTCGGAGGAGAGGTCGCCCGAGGTCGAGCCCGCGTCGACGTCGAGGAGCGACCCCGGCGCGATGCCTATCTCGACGTCACCCGACACGCTGGCGAAGCGGACGTCGCCTGCCGTCAGCGCGTCGAGCCGGATGTCGCCGGAGACCGACTTCGTGTCGACCGATCCTGCGACCGCGCGGGCCCGCACGTCGCCGGAGACACACTGCACCGACAGGTCGCCGTCGACTCGCTCGAGCTCGACGTCGCCGCTGACGGTCTTCACCGTCGCGTCCTCGGCGATCTCGCCGCGCAGCCGGACGTCACCGGAGGCCGAGTTCAGCTCGAGCGCGCCGAAGTGCCCGGCGAGCTCGGTGTCCGCGGACGCGGTCTTGACCCTCACCGTCGTGCCGTGCGGCACGCGCGCCTCGACGCGCAGGCCGGCGTTGCCGAAGAGCGAGCCTAGTGAGATGCCGAACCTGCCCCTGTTTTGCAGGCTGACGACGACCCGGCCGCCGTCGTCGCGAACCTCGACGGCCTCGAGCATCCGCTCATCGCCGTCGACGGTCACGGCCGTCTCCTCGGCGCCGTCGGTCTCGATCGCGATCGCGCCGCTGGGGATGGAGACCTCCAGCGTTAACGGGAGGGGAGTATGGAAGGTCTGCTCGATCATCCTCAGACCTCCCCGCGGCTCACGGCGCGCTTGACGCGGAGCCGGATCTCGCTCGCGCGCGGGAGCGGGCGCCGGTCGGGGCGGAGCGAGGGCTCCAGCTTGGCGTAGGGGAGATGGTGGTCGGTGAACATGGCTCCTCCTCTCAGCTGCGGCCGTACCCGGTGAGCCGGTTGCGGCCGACGGACATGGGACGGTGCGACTCGACCGAGCGCTGGAGCGCCTGGACGAGCCAGGTGTTGACCGAGGCGCCCTCGCGGGCAGCGGCGGACTCGACCCGCTGCTTCAGGCTTTCGGGAAGCCGGAGCGTGATGCGGGCCGAAAACGCTTCGTCGACCGGCTCCGGGCCGGTGCCGTCCTCGCGGACGAGCACGAGCTGGAGGTCGCGGCCCGCGATGCGCACCTCGACGTGGGCGGAGTCGAGCTGATCGTTCAGCTCGAGCGCCGCCTCGGCGAGGACGTCCTGGATTCTCCGTCCGAGGGACGCCTCGATCGCGACCGAGAGGAGGTTCGCCGCGCGCGACGTCGTCTCGTCGCCGAGTGCTGCGACGTTGACGAGGTCCTCCCGGAGCGCCTGGATGAGACCGTCGATCTGCTTGGCGGCACTATGACATCAAGATGATGTCATTGTCAAGTCGAATTGATGCCAACGTGACGACGGCCCGCTGAACGGGCCGCCAAGAGGTCGTACTAGAGCCAAAAACGCGCTA
>VAXA01000217.1 GCA_005883365.1 Actinomycetota bacterium | reverse complement strand
ACCAGGGGAAGGCCTCGCTCATGGTCGGGGGCGACGATGAGACCTTCGAGCGGGCAAGACCGGTGCTCGAGGCGATCGGCCCGAAGGTGATCCATGTCGGCCCGAGCGGCTCGGCAGTGACGATGAAGATCGCGGTGAACCTCTCGCTCGCCGTGCAGATGCTCGCGTTCAGCGAGGGCGTGCTGCTCGCGGAGAAGAGCGGGATCCCGCGCGAAAAAGCGGTCGAGGTGATGCTCGCTTCGGTGATCGCGTCCCCGATGGTCGCCTACCGTGGGCCACTCGTGCTCGGGCACCCGGAGGAAGTCTGGTTCGACTGCCACATGATGCAGAAGGACATGAACCTCGCCCTCGAGCTCGGACGGGAGCTCGAGGTGCCGCTGCCGACGACGGCGGTCACGAGCGAGCTGCTGTCCGCGGCGAACGGAATGGGGATCGGAGAGCGTGACTTCGCGGTGCTCTTCGACGTGCTGGCGGCGCTGGCCGGCGTCGAGACCGAGATCCTGGAGGAGGTGGCCGGATGACCGCGACCGCGTCCGGAACGGCCGTCGGGGCCGAGCTTGCGCTCGAGATGTACGGGCGAATGACGCTGATCCGTCTCTTCGAAGAGCAGGCGAACGAGCTCTACCGGAGCGCGAAGATGCCCGGCCTGACGCACCTCTACATCGGCGAGGAGGGCGTCGCCGTCGGCGTCTGCTCCGCGCTCCGCCGGGACGACTGGATCACCTCCACGCACCGCGGCCACGGACACTGCCTCGCGAAGGGCGCCGAGCCGGGGCGGATGTTCGCGGAGCTGCTCGGCAAGGAGGCCGGGTACTGCCGCGGCAAGGGCGGCTCGATGCACATCGCCGATCACGAGAACGGGAACCTCGGGGCGAACGCCATCGTCGGCGGCTCCGCAGGGATCGCCACCGGCGCCGCCTTCTCGGCCAAGCGCCGCGGCGCCGACCAGGTCGCCGTCTGCTTCTTCGGCGAGGGTGCGCTGGGGCAGGGGCTCCTCTACGAAGTGATGAACATGGCGTCGCTCTGGTCGCTCCCGGTGATCTATGTCTGCGAGAACAACCTCTACAACGAGTACACGCATTACCTCGAGGTGACCGCCGGCGACATCCTCGCACGCCCGCGTGCGTTCGGGCTCGAGACACGCGAGGTGGACGGCCAGGACGTCCGGGCGGTCTACGCGGCCACCGCGGAGCTCGTCGAGCGCGCCCGTGCCGGCGCGGGGCCTTCTTTCCTGCTCGCGAACACTTACCGCTACCACGGCCACCACGTCGGCGACGTCGACCGCTCCTACTACCGCACGAAGGAGGAGGAGCAGCTCTGGCGCGACGAGCGCGACCCGCTTGCGCTGCTCGGCTCGTGGCTCGAGGAGCAGCGACACGCGACCGGCGAGGAGCTGCGGCGGATCGAAGAGGAGGCGCGGTCGGAGATCGAGCGCGGCCTCGCTTTCGCGCTCGACGCGCCCTTCCCCGACGCGAGCCAAGTCACGGAGGACGTCTATGTCTAGCGCGCCATCCGCCCAGGTTGTGCTGGAGCTGACGTTCGCGCAGGCGATCAACGCCGCCCTCAAGGAGGAGCTCGCGCGCGACCCGGCAGTGTTCATCCTCGGCGAGGACGTGGCCGAGGCGGGAACGCCGTTCAAGGTGCTCGCGGGCCTCGTCGAGGAGTTCGGGCCGGAGCGGGTGCTCGACTCGCCGATCTCGGAGGCGGGGATCACGGGCCTCGGCGTCGGCGCCGCGATGACCGGGCTGCGGCCGGTGGTCGACATCATGTTCGGCGATTTCCTGACGCTCGTCATGGACCAGCTCGCGAACCAGGCTGCGAAGACGCACTACATGTCCGGGGGGAAGCTGAACGTGCCGCTGACGTTGCGGACGACGATGGGCGCCACCCGCCGCTCGGCGGCGCAGCACAGCCAGAGCCTCCACGCCTGGGTCGCACACGTCCCCGGGCTCAAGGTCGTCCTCCCCTCGACGCCGGCCGACGCGAAGGGGCTCCTGAAGACGGCGATCCGGGACGACAATCCGGTCGTCTTCATCGAGGACAAGATGGACTACGCGGTCAAGGGCGAGGTGCCCGATGGGGAGTACACGATCCCGTTCGGCGTGGCCGACGTGAAGCGGCCGGGCGAGGACGTCACCGTTGTCGCGACGAGCTCGATGGTGCGCGTCGCGCTCGCGGCGGCGGAGCAGCTCGAGGCGGAGGGGATCTCGGCGGAGGTGATCGACCCGCGAACGCTCGTCCCGCTCGACGTCAACGGGCTCGTCAGCAGCGCCCAGAAGACGGGGCGAGCGATCGTGGTCGACGAGGGACACCGCGGTTACGGCGCGAGCGCCGAGCTCGCGGCTGTGATCGCGGAGGGCGCCTTCTGGGGCCTCGACGCTCCCGTGCGCCGGCTCGCCGCGCTCGACGTGCCGATCCCGTTCTCGCCGCCGCTCGAGGACGCAACCGTTCCGACACCCGACCTCGTCGCGCAGACTGCGCGAGAGCTCGTCCGCGGCTAGGAGAGGAGACGCCGATGTCCCTGCGCACGTACGGGACGATGCAGGTCGACTGGGAGCAGCGCGCCGACATGGACCGGCTCCGCCGCGAGCGGCTCGCCCGGGCGAAGGAGCGCCTCGCGCGCTCGGACCTCGGGGCCCTGCTCCTGTTCGACATGGCGAACATCCGCTACGTCACCGCCACGCACATCGGCACATGGGCGATGGACAAGCTGATCCGCTTCTGCCTGCTGCCCCGGGACGACGAGCCGATCATGTGGGACTTCGGCTCGGCTGCGCGCCACCACAAGCTCTACAACCCGTGGCTCGGAGAGGAGCGCTCACGCGCCGGCATCTCGACGTTGCGCGGCGCGGTCGAGGGGCGGGCGGAGTCTGTCGCGGAGAAGATCCGGCACGAGCTCGAGCTGCGCGGGCTGCTCGGAGAGCCGGTGGGGATCGACGTCGTCGAGCTGCCCGTGCTCTTCGCGCTGCAGCAGGAGGGCGTCCAGGTCGTGGACGGCCAGGCGCTGATGCAGGACGTCCGCAAGCTGAAGACGGAGGACGAGATCACGCTGCTCAACACCGCCTGCGCGATGGTGGACGCCGCCTACGACGAGCTGTACCGGGCGCTGCGGCCTGGCTTCCGCGAGAACGACTGCGTCGCGCTCGTGAACAAGGTGCTGTTCGAGCTCGGCTCGGAGCACGTCGAGGGCGTCAACGCGATCTCGGGCGAGCGCTGCTCGCCGCACCCGCACGTCTTCACCGACCGGATGCTACGACCCGGCGACCCTGCGTACTTCGACATCCTCCACGCCTACAACGGCTACCGCACGTGCTACTACCGCACGTTCGCCGTCGGCTCCGCCTCGCGGGCGCTGGTCGACTCGTATAAGCGCTGCCGGGACGTCCTCGATCAGGCGATCGCGGCCGTCCGGCCGGGCGTCACGACCGCCGAGGTCGTCGAGCTGTTCCCCCGCGCCGAGGAGTTCGGCTTCCCGGACGAGGAGGCGGCCTTCGCGCTCCAGTACGGTCACGGCGTCGGGCTCTCGATCTGGGAGAAGCCGATCTTCAGCCGCCTCGTCTCGTTCGACCATCCGGAGACGATCGAGGAGGGGATGGTCTTCGCGCTCGAGACCTTCTGGCCCTCGACCGACGGCTGGTCGGCGGCTCGGATCGAGGAGCAGCTCGTGGTCACGGCGACCGGGGCGGAGGTGATCACGCGCTTCCCGGCCGAGAAGCTCCTCATCACCGCCGGCGGCCAGTACACGGTCGGCGGCCCGTTGCCGGGCGTGCGAGAGGTGACCTCCAATCTCAACAACCCGCGGGTCGCCGACGCAGTGGTCGATTCGGCGCGCATCGAGGGAACGCATGCCGGCTGAGGTGATCATGCCCGCGCTCGGGATGGCGCAGGAGACGGGCAAGGTCCTGCGCTGGCTCAAGGCGGACGGCGCCGACGTCGCGAGGGGCGAGCCGCTGCTCGAGGTCGAGACGGACAAGGTGACCGTCGAGATCGAGTCGCCCGCAGACGGCACGCTCGCTGCCGTCTCCGCTGCCGAAGGCGCCGAGGTTCCCGTCGGCACGGTGATCGCCCTCGTGCTCGCGGCCGGCGAGGCGCTCGCGGCTGCGCCCGCTTCTCCCTCGGGGGCCGCCGAGCCCGCGGCCGATCCCGCACCGGTCGCCAGCGCGGAGGCAGCGGCTGCTCCGGCTCCGGCTCCGGGCCCGCCGGCACGGCGTAGGCTCGCCTCGCCGAAGGCCCGGCGACTCGCGCAAGTGACCGGTGCCGACCTCGACGCGATCGCCGGCAGCGGTCCCAACGGAGCCGTCGTCGCGGCCGACGTGGAGGCGGCGCGCGGCGGCCCGCCGGCCGCCGAGGTCGGGGCCGTCTGGCAGCGAATGGCGGAGCGGATGGCGCGCGCCTGGCAGGAGGTGCCGCAGTTCGTGCTGACGCGCGACGTCGACGCGAGCGCGCTCCAGGCCGGACGCGCCGAGGGCGTCACCGTCACGGATCTGCTCGTGAAGCACTGTGCCGGAGCGCTCGCCCGGCACCCGCGCCTCACGGCGTCGTGGCGGGGCGGCGATCTCGTGCCCGGGCCCGGCATCAACGTCGGCATCGCCGTCGCAACCGGCGAGGCGCTGGTCGTCCCGGTCGTGCACGGCGCCGACCGGTTGAGCCTGGCCGAGATCTCGGCGCGGCGGCAGGAGATCGTCGGGGCGGCCCGCGCCGGCACGCTGCGCCCGGAGGACGTCCAGGGTGGCACGTTCACGATCTCCAACCTCGGCATGTACGGCGTCGATTCTTTCCAGGCGATCGTGAACGCACCGCAAGCGGCGATCCTCGCGGTCGGTCGGATCGTCGAGCGGCCGATCGCCGTGCAGGGCGCGCTCGCCGTGCGACCGGTGCTGACCCTGACGGTGACCTTCGACCATCGGGTCGTCGACGGTGCGCGCGGCGCCGAGTTCCTGGACACGCTGGCCGGGCTCGTCGAAGCACCGGCGAAGGTTGCGGAGGAGGTGGCCTGATGGCCGTGACGGAGACGGCGCTCGGCGAGCTCGGGATCGTGCTCGGCGGCGAGCAGGTCGAGACCGGAGAGACGTACGAGGTCCGGAGCCCATACGACGACGCGCCGGTCGCGGTCGTGCACCGCGCCGGCCCGGACGAGGTCGAGCGCGCGATCGCAGGTGCGGTCGAAGCGTTCGCGACCACGCGGCGGCTCCCCTCCTGGAAGCGCGAGCAGGTGCTCGAGCGGATCTCCGCCGGCATCGCCGAGCGGCGCGAGGAGCTCGCGCGAACGATCGCGCTCGAGGCGGGCAAGCCGATCAAGACCGCACGGGTCGAGGTCGACCGGGCGTCGTTCACATTCCGGATCGCGGCCGAGGAGGCGAAGCGGATCTACGGCGAGATCGTCCCGCTCGACTGGCTGCCCGGCAGCGAGGGCCGCGAGGCGCTGATCCGCCGCGTGCCGCTCGGAGCCGTCGCCGGGATCACGCCGTTCAACTTCCCGCTCAACCTTGTCGCGCACAAGGTTGCGCCCGCCCTCGCAGCCGGTGATCCGATCCTGCTACGGCCGGCGTCGCAGACACCGTGCAGCTCGCTCGCGCTCGGCCGGATCCTGCTCGAGTCGGGCTGGCCGCAGGACGCGATCGCGGTGCTGCCGTGCTCGACCGAGACGGCTCGGCCGCTCGTCGAGGACGACCGGATCAAGCTGCTCACGTTCACCGGCAGCCCGGTCGTCGGCTGGGGCCTGAAGAGCCGCGCGCGCCGCAAGCGGGTGACGCTCGAGCTCGGCGGCAACGCGGCGGTGATCGTGAACGAGGACGCCGATGTCGCCTACGCGGCCGAGCGCGTCGCCTGGGGCGGATTCGCCTACGCCGGGCAGACCTGCATCTCCGTGCAGCGCGTCTACGTCCACGACAAGGTCTACGACGCGTTCGCGCGCGAGCTCGTCCGCCGCGTCGAGGTGCTCGCTGTCGGCGACCCACTGGACGAGGAGACGGACGTCGGTCCGGTGATCGACCGCGCGAACGCCGAGCGGATCGAGGAGTGGCTCGAGGAGGCGAAGGCGGCGGGCGCAACGGTGCTGACCGGCGGCGAGCGGGACGGGAACCTGTGGCGGCCTACCGTCGTCGAGGGCGCGCCGGAGGAGGTCCGCGTCTCGTGCGAGGAAGTGTTCGCGCCCTTCGTCGGCTTGCAGCGCTTCGCCGACGTGCAGGAGGCGATCGACGCCGCAGGCCGAAGCGAGTTCGGCCTCCAGGGCGGGATCTTCACGAACGACCTGCGCGTCGTCGAGGCTGCGTTCGACCGGATCGACGTCGGCGGCCTGATGGTCAACGACGTCCCGACGTTCCGGATCGACCACATGCCCTACGGCGGCGTCAAGTCGTCAGGTCTCGGGCGCGAGGGGCTCCGTTATGCGATCGAGGAGATGACCGAGCTGAAGCTTCTGACGACGAACCGGCGGAGCTAGGCATGGGCGTCACGACCGCTGACGTGATCGTCGCCGGCGCGGGGCACAACGCGCTGATCGCGGCCGCCTACCTCGCGAAGGCGGGCCACGAGGTGCTCCTGCTGGACGCTCGGCCGAACGCGGGCGGCGCGGCGGCGACCGAGGAGCTGACGCTGCCCAGCTTCCATTTCGACTCCTGCTCCACCGGCCATACGCTGATCCAGCCGAACCCGGTGCTCCGCGACGACGAGCTCGGGTTGAAGTCGGTGTACGGGCTCGAGTACGTCAGCCCGGATCCGATCGCCCACGTCGTCTTCCCTGACGGCGAGTCGTTCACCCACTGGCTCGACCTCGACCGGACGCTCGAGGAGATCTCCCGCTTCTCGCAACGCGACGCTGAGACGTATCGCCGCGGCCTCGACGAGTTCGCCGAGATCCGGCCGCAGGTCGGCGCCTACCGCTTTAATCCGATCGGCTACGCACCGCCGCTCGACGTCGCGCTCGCCGACCGGCCGCGCTGGCTCCGCCGCATCGCCTCGAGCGCGTACGACGTGATCCGCCGGGAGTACGAGAGCCGATACCTCCAGTCGTACCTGCTGTGGCAGGCGTTCCAGACCGCGCAGCCGGTCGACTCGCCCGGCTCGGGGCTGCTCGCGTACTCGATCGTCGCCGGGCGGCAGGCGCAGAGCTGGACGCTTCCGCTCGGCGGCTCCGGGGAGTTGCCGCGCGCGCTCCTCGACTGCCTGGCCGACCTCGGCGCGACGATCGTGTGCGGCCGGCGCGTCGTCGAGCTCGTCGTCGAGGACGGGCGCTGCACGGGCGTCGTCACCGAGGACGGCGAGCGGTGGCTCGCGCGCAAGGCCGTGCTCTCCTCGATCCACGTCAAATCGCTCGTGGACATGGCACCCCGGGAGGCGTGGGGGGACGACTTC
>VAXA01000218.1 GCA_005883365.1 Actinomycetota bacterium | reverse complement strand
CAGGCGGCGTTCGACATCGCCTGGCCGATCGTCGGATTGTCGGTCGCCTCCGGGAGCTCGTGCCGGTAGTCGAGGCTCGGCTCGACCGCGCGCGCGATGCGGTCCATGTACGCGACCGCCTCGACCGGATACTCCCCCACGGCGGTCTCGCCGGAGAGCATCACGGCGGAGGTGCCGTCGAGGATGGCGTTCGCGACGTCGCTCGCCTCGGCTCGCGTCGGCTCGGGCGAGTGCACCATCGTCTCGAGCATCTGCGTCGCCGTGATCACCGGCTTCCCGCGCTCGAGCGCCTTGTGGATGATCCGTTTCTGGACGAGCGGCACGAGCGCAGGCCCGATCTCGACGCCGAGATCGCCGCGCGCAACCATCACCGCATCGGTCTCCGCGAGCACGTCGTCGAGGACGTCGACCGCCTCCGACTTCTCGATCTTCGCGATCACGTGCGCGTGCGAGCCGGCCTGCTCGAGCAACGCGCGCAGGTCGCGCACGTCCGCCGGCGAGCGGACGAACGAGAGCGCGACGAAGTCGACACCGGTCGCGACCGCCCACTCGAGATCCCCAAGGTCCTTGCGCGTGAGCGAGGGGATCGGCACCGGAACGCCCGGGAGGTTGACGCCCTTGTGCGAGGTCACGAGGCCGCCCACCACGACGGCACAGGTCGCGCGACCCCGCTCGACCTCGTCGACGCGGAGCCGAATGAGCCCGTCGTCGATCAGCACCTCGTGGCCGGGCTCGAGCACGTCCCCGATCACCGCCGGCGCGATCGGGAGCTCGCCGTCAGTCGCCGACTCCTCGGCGCAGACGCTGATCTGGTCGCCGGTGTGGAGCACCACGGGCTCCGCGAGCTCGCCGATGCGCAGCTTGGGCCCTTGCAGGTCGCCGATGAGCGCGATCGGGCGGCCGACCTCGGTCGCGATCTCCCGGACGAGCCAGGCCCGCTCGGAGTGATCGGCATGCGTGCCATGCGAGAGGTTGAAGCGGACGGCGTCGACGCCGGCCTCGATGAGCGCGCGCAGCCGCGCCCGCGAGTCTGACGCCGGCCCGAGGGTGGCCACGATCTTCGTCCGGCGGTCGATCGCCATACCGCTCAGGGTACTAACGCCGTAGGCGCGCGAACGCCCCCCACCCCGGATAGACCGCCCGCTCGCCGAGCTCCTCCTCGATCCGCAGGAGTTGGTTGTACTTCGCCACGCGGTCGCTTCTCGCGGGTGCGCCCGTCTTGATCTGGCCGGTTCCGAGCGCGACCGCGAGATCGGCGATCGTCGCGTCCTCCGTCTCGCCCGAGCGGTGGGACATCACCGCCGTGTAGCCGTTCGCGTGCGCGAGGCGCACCGCCCCGATCGTTTCGGTCAGCGTGCCGATCTGGTTGACCTTGATGAGGATCGAGTTGGCGATCCCGCGCTCGATGCCGAGTCGCAGCCGCTCCGGGTTCGTGACGAAGACGTCGTCGCCGACGAGCTGCAGCCGATCGCCGAGCCGTTCGGTCGTGGCGTGCCAGCCCTCCCAGTCGTCCTCGGCGTTGCCGTCCTCGAGCGAGGCGAGCGGGAAGCGGGCGGCGAGGTCGCCGTAGAACCCGGCCATCTCGTCCGGCGCGAGCTCACGCCCCTCGAAGCGGTAGCGACCGTCGGAGAAGAACTCGCTCGACGCCGGATCGAGCGCGATCGCCACCTGCTCGCGATGCCCGGCCCGCTCGGCTGCGTCGAGGATCGCGCCGATCGCGGCCTCGCTCGAGTCGAGGTCGGGCGCGAAGCCGCCCTCGTCACCCACCGCGGTCGAGAGCCCTCGCTCCGCGAGCAGCTTCTTCAGCTCGTGGTACGTCTCCGCCGCGATCCGCAGCGCCTCGGAGAAGCTCCCCGCGCCCGCGGGGACGACCATGAACTCCTGCAGGTCGATCGAGTTGTCGGCGTGGACGCCGCCGTTGATCACGTTGAGCATGGGGACCGGCAGCGTGGTCGCCTCCTCCCCACCGAGGTGGCGGAAGAGCGAAACTCCGGAATCGGCCGCGGCCGCCTTCGCGTTCGCGAGCGAGACGCCGAGGACGGCGTTCGCGCCGAGCCGACCCTTGTTCGGCGTCCCGTCGAGCTCGATCAGGAGCCGGTCGAGCGCCTCCTGGTCTGCTGCCTCCATCCCCGCGACAGCCGCTGCGATCTCCCCGGCCACGTTCGCGACGGCGCGCGTCACGCCCTTGCCGCCGTAGGCCTCGCCGCCGTCGCGCAGCTCGACCGCTTCGTGCACGCCGGTCGACGCGCCCGACGGCACGGCGGCGCGG
Source organism: Actinomycetota bacterium (assembly GCA_005883365.1). GTDB lineage: Bacteria > Actinomycetota > Thermoleophilia > Gaiellales > Gaiellaceae > Palsa-739. The sequence goes on along the minus strand of VAXA01000218.1, from coordinate 1,379 downwards.
CCGGTCGCGCCGGACTCGAGCCGGACCTCGACCTCGACCGTCGGGTTGCCTCGGGAGTCGAGGATCTGGCGGGCGTGGACGGCGGCGATCCTGCTCACTCGGCGACCTCTTTGGCGCGGTCGAAGTACGCATCCTGCTGATCGAGTGGCAGCTCGGTCCAGTTCTCTCCCGTCTCCGCCGCGAGCTCCTCGGCCACCTCGACCCGGCGGCGGAACCGCTGCGCCGCCCGCCGCAGCTCGAGCTCGGGATCCACGTCGAGCCTGCGCGCGACATTCACTGCCGCGAAGAGGACGTCGCCGAGCTCGTCGCCGGACGGCTCGTCCTCCAGCTCGCGGAGCTCGTCGGCGAGGTCGGCGAGTGCGCCGGCGAGATCCGGATACTCGAAGCCGACGACCTTGGCGCGCTGCTGGATCTTGCGTGCGTAGAGGAGCCCCGGCAGCCCCTCCGCGACGTCGTGGAAGATGCCTTCGCGGCCCTCCTGCTCGCGCTTGATGCGCTCCCAGTTCGAGCGGACGCGCTCGGCAGTCCGGGCCTCGACGTCGCCGAAGACGTGCGGGTGGCGCCGCACGAGCTTCTCGTGCACGCCGCGGGCCACCTGCGCAAGGTCGCCCGCACCCCGCTCCTCGAGCAGGAGGGCGAGGAAGTAGACCTGGAACAGGAGGTCGCCGAGCTCGTCGAGCAGCTTCTCGTCGTCGCCGGCGAGCGCCGCATCGGCGACTTCGTAGGACTCTTCGACCGTGTGCGGCACGATGGTCGCCGCCGTCTGCTCCCGGTCCCACGGGCACTCGCGGCGAAGCCGCTCGGTCAGGCGCTGGAGCTCGAGGAGGGCCTCAGCTAGGCCCTCCATCTCAGCCAGTAGTCGTGGTCGGAACCGAGACCGTCGGGGTCGTCGTCGCGGGTGGCGCATAACCCGTCTGGAAGCTGACCTTGCCCTGGTAGTCCTTCTTCACCTTCGCGAGCCAGTTCGACCAGGCGACCTGCTTCTGCTGCTGGGCCAGGTTCGCCTCGATCTGCGACTCGACCTCCTTGAAGGTCTGGGTGTGGGACGGCTTGACCGCCCCGAGCGGCTGGATGATGTGCCAGCCGTACACGCTGTGAACCGGCTGCGAGATCTCGTTCGTCTTGAGCGAGAACGCGGCCTTGTCGAACGGCGGCACCGTCTGCTGGCACGCGCCGCTGGAACCGCCGTGCGCGACACAGAGCTTCCCGCCCTGCGCCGCGGAAGCCGTGTCCTTCGAATACTTCTTCGCCAGCTTGGCGAAGCTCGCGCCGTTCTTCAGCTGCCTCGCGATGCTGCTCGCAAGGCTCTTGCTGTTGACGAGGATGTGCCGCACCTCGCGCGTCTTCGGCGTCGTGAACGAGGCCTTGTTCTGGTTGTA
>VAXA01000034.1 GCA_005883365.1 Actinomycetota bacterium | reverse complement strand
CACCGGCGGCCCGTCCTCGAAGTCGTACTCCCGCACGCGGAAGCGGACGACCGCGTAGATCATCACCGTCGCGACGAGCGAGAAGATCACGATGCAGATCACGATCACGAACCAGAAGACGAAGTCGATCCGACCGGCCTCGCGGGAGGCGCGCTCCGGCAGCCACGTCGGCACGACCGCGACAGCCGTGGCCACTCCGCCAGCGATCAATCCGATCCCCAAGAGCGCGACGATGGAGCCCCTGCGCATCCGTCGCGGAGCCTAGACGAAAGAGAAAGCGGCCGAACCCGGAAGCGGCCCTCGTCCGTTTCTCTCCCGGACCCCGCCAAAAGGAGGAAGCATGGGTCTCGGAGTAGGACTAATCCTGGCGGCCGTAGGCGCCGTGCTCGCCTTCGCCGTGAACACGACCGTTTCGGGCGTCGACATCCACACGATCGGCTGGATCCTGCTGATCGTGGGCATCGTCGGAATCCTGCTGTCGTTGATCTTCTGGTCCTCGTGGGCCGGCCCCGGCTACTTCAACCGCCGGCGGACGACCTATTACGACGAAGGACCCGCGGGCGGACCTCCGCCCTACTAGAAACCAAGAGGCACGACTGAATCGGACACGGCCGGTACCTGGTACCGGCCGTGTCTGCATGAGACAGATCAGCGGATGAGGGCACGCGGATGCTGTACACCCGCTCGTCGAGGGAGTTTCCTCTCGAAGCGCCCGAAGAGCGAAGCTACTTCAGGCGACAGGAAGCTCGAGGAAGAACGACGAGCCGCTGCGGCCGTCGGAGTCGACCCAGATCCGGCCGTTCATCCTCGTCACAAGCTCGCGGGAGATGTAGAGGCCGAGCCCCGTGCCGCCGACGCCGCGCGTCAGGTTCGGGTCGAGCCGGAAGAACTTCTCGAAGATCCGATCCTGCTCGGCGGGCGGCACGCCGAGCCCCTCGTCGCTGACGCGGAACCGGACGCGCCCGCCGCTGCGGCCGATCTCGACCCCGACGCGCCCACCGTCGGGCGAGTACTTGATTGCGTTGTCGATCAGATTCGTGAGGATCTGGCGAAGCTTGTCGGGGTCGGCGGCGACGGGCGGCAGGCCTCGCGACTTCCGGACGGCGACTTCGATTCCCTCGGGCGCCCGCGAGCGGAGCACGTCCATCACCTCGGTCGCGATCGCCACCGCGTCGCAGCGCTCGATCGCGATGCTCATCCGGCCCGACTCGAGGCGGCTGGCCCAGAGGATGTCGTTCACGATCCGGGCGAGACGGTCGGCTTCGCTCGAAACGACCTCGAGCAGCCTCTCGCGCTGCGACTCTTCGACCGCGACGTCCCGCCGCCGGAGAGTCATCGCAGCGCCGTAGATCGCCGCGAGCGGAGTTCGCAGCTCGTGCGAGACGGTGGACACGAAGTCCGTCTTCATCTGCTCGACGGCGCGCTCGTCGGTGACGTCGCGGAAGGCGTACACGGTGCCGCCCGGGAAACGGACGGCCGAGATCGACAGCCACCGCTCCTCCCCCTGCACCTCCACGGGGAGCGTCTGCGCGCGCGAGCCTCCGCCCGCCTGGTGCTCGGAGGCGACGGGGATGCGGGACTGGAGCGAGGCCCAGCCTCCCAGCAGCTCGGCGATCGGCCGGCCGACGGCGTCCTCGGCGGGCCGCCGTAGGCTGATGGCGGCAGTCGGGTTCCAGAGGCGAACGACGCCGCCCTGGTCGACGAGGATGACGCCGTCGTCGACGTATTCGAGCGCCTCCGCCGCGTGCGCCCGCTCCTGCGCCTCGGCGAAGAGGCGGGCGTTGTCGAGCGCGAGCGAGATCCGCCGCGCGAGCTCGGTCGCCATCGCGAGGTCGGACTCGTCGAAGCGCGGCTGCCCTTCGATGGTTCCGAGGCTGATCGTGCCGAGCGTTCGCCCTCGCGCGATGAGCGGCGCGACGATGCCGGAGGTGTTCGCGATCCGCCGGATCGCCCGGGCGTGCTTGGTGTCGTGCGCCATCGCGGCGGTCTCCGCCTGGAGGTCCGGCAGCAGCTGCGGCTCGCCGGTCCGAAGGGCGACCTGGATGGGGTGGGTCGGCAGCGTCGGCGGGTAGCGTCCGCGCAGCTCCCGGACCAGCTCGGTCTTCTCCGGATCCGCGTGGACTGCGACGACCCAGTGCAGCTCGTCCTCCTCCTCGTCGAGCAGGTCGATCACGAGATAGCCGGCGAGCGCCGGCACCGCGAGATCCGCGATCGCGGCGAGCGTCCGCGCCCAGTCGAGGCTTGCGACGAGCAACTCGTTCGCACGGGCGAGGAAACGGAGGTTGTCCTCCGAGCGGCTGCGGCGAGTGACGTCGGCGACGATCGCGACGGCGGAGACGATCGCACCGTCGGCGTCGCGCACGGGCGCAGCGCTGATCTCGAGGGTGCGCAACTCACCGTCCCGCTCGAGGTCCCGCCGCTCGCCGATCGTCACCTCGCCGGTCTCGATCGCACGCTCGAGCGGCCAGCCGACGGTGTCGATGCCGCTCTTGCGGTGGTCGGCGCCGGCGGAGACCGGAGCTCCCCAGATGCGCTCGAGCTCGTCGTTGCGGACGACGACACGATGTTCGGCGTCGGTGATCGCGACACCGAGCGGGAGCTGCGCGATCACCGCCTGCAGCTGCGCGAGCGAATCCTGCGCGCGGCGGTGGAGGCCGACGAGGTCGAGCGCGAGAGAGACGCGGCGTGCGAGCTCCGACACGAGCTCGAAGTCCTCGTCGCCGAGGTGGCCGGGCTCGGTCGCGGTCACCGCGAGAACGCCGAGCCGCTTGCCGCCCCTCTCGAGTGGGACGACGATGAGCGAACGCGACTCCATGCGCACTAGCTCCTCCTCTCCGGGCCGCGCGACCTTCTGCAGCGGTCGCAGCAGCGCCGCGTGGTGGATCGGCTTGCCGGTGCGGAAGACCTCGACGACCGGGATACGCCGGTGTCGCGAGACGTCGTAGACCGCGTCGATGGTGTCGAGCAGCTTGGAGATGCGCGGTTCCACGTGCGCGTGCGCGACGCGGACGAGCTCGGTCTCCTCGTTGCGCGCGATGTAGACGTGGCAGCCGTCGGCGATGCGCGGGACGACGAGCTGCGGTACCCGCCGTAGCAGCTCCTCGTAGTCGAGGGTCTGGCTCAGCTGCTCCGTCGCCTCGAGCAGCAGCGCGAGCCGCGCCCGTGACGCCTCCGCCTCGAGCCGCGCCTCCGCCTCGCGCTGCGCCGCGACCGTCTCCTGCGTGATGTCGCGCGTGACGTTGACGACGAGGTCGACGGTCCCGTCGGCGGCAAAGACCGGCATCGACCTGAGCGCGACCCAGTGCTCCCAGTCCGCGGAGTGGGGGCGGATGCGGACGACGGCCGAGCTCTCCGTGCCGGCCAGCGCTTTCGAGGGAGGCAGGTCCTCGTGGGCCAGCCGAACCCCGTCGCCGTCGAACACCTCGTAGAGCGCAGCGCGCTCGCCAGGAGAGAGCGCGACGAGCTCGTCACCGGAATCGAGCCCCGCCACGCGCGCCGCGGCGTCGTTCGCGAACAGGAAACGGCCTTCGTGGTTGGTCGCCGTGATGCCCTCCTCGACAGTTCGCAGGATGTTCGCGAGCTGCTCGCTCGACTCGTGCAGGGCCTGCTGGGCGTCCGTCCGCTCGGTGACGGAGGCGAGGTGGTTCGCGATCGTTCGCGAGAGGAGGACTTCGCGATCGCTCCAGCGATGCGGCGCGTCCCGGTAGAGCATGAACTTCCCGAGCAGGCGGCCGCCGCGGACAAGCGGCACGAACGCGAGCGCCCCGATGCCCTCCTTCCGCACGACGCGCTCGAGCGCCGGCTCGAACCCGGCGCCGGCGACATCCTCGACGAGAACCGGCTGCGGGTCGTCGGCGTCCGGCGGCCACGGCGAGTGCCCCTCGGTGAAGGCGCGGTAGCGGTCGGAGAGGCCGCGCCAGGCGCGGAACCTGAGCACACCGTCGTCGTCGGCGAGCAGGACGGAGGCCCGGTCGGCGCCGGTGGCCTCGAGCAGCGCGTCGAGCGCCGCCTCGAGCACCTCCTCGAGCATGCCGGCGCCCGCAACGGCGTCGGCGAAGCGGTAGACGGCGTCGAGGTCGCGCAGCCGCCAGCGCAGCTCCTCGCGCTCGCTGACGTCGCGCGCCGTCCCGAGCATGAAGCGGATCTCCCCTTCCTCGTCGCGGACCGAGGAGCCGTTCACCTCGAACCATGCAAAGCCTCCGTCGCCACGGCGCAGCCGGACCGTGACGGCGTCCACGTCGGTTCCGGCGGCAACCTCGAACCACGCCTCCGTGGCCTTGCGGGCGTCGTCGGGGTGGATCAGCTCGAGCATCTCGACCCCGGCGAGCGCAGCCGGCTCCCAGCCGATGTTCGCCCAGGACGGCGACGCGTAGACGATCGCGCCGGCTGGGTCGCAGAGCGTGACGAGATCGTGCGAGCGCTCGACGACGAGCCGGCGGACGGCGTCGTCGATGGTCTCAGGCGTTGTCGCGAGCGGCTCTGTGCCCCTGGCCGTCTCTCTGCCCCCCAGTCCGCGCTTCGCTCCTCGTCGCAGTCTGCACTATCCGGGTGCGAAAGGCCAGCCCTCGTCCCGGCGCGTCAGCTCCCGGGGATGCAGAGCGTTGCGGCGAGATCCGGGGTCGGCGGCTCGGGCGCTCCGAGCGGGAAGCGGAGCACTGCGGGCCTGGCGGCGGGATACGGCGATGCCGTGTAGAGCACGGCCTCGCGCGCCTCGCTGTACACATCGCTCAGCTGCTCGACGAGTTGACGGAACCGCCCGGCCACGGCGGGAGTCGGCTCGCCGCCGAGCTCGCCGATCATGCCGGGCTGCAGCAAGACCAGGGTCGCGTCTACGTCGATCGCGGGCCGGCGGCGCTGGAAGTGCGTCGCCTCGTAGCAGTGCAGGCCGGTGCTTCCCGGATCGATGCCGAGATCTGCGAAGAGGCAGTCCAGCGCCGAGACCGCCGGCAACATCCGGGCCGAGATGCCCTCGGCTCGGGCTCGCTGGACAGCGACGTGAGCGGGAAGCCCGAAGACGCCGGGATGGCCGTAGAGGACGGCGCACGAGCGGAGGCCCTTTCGCGCGGGCTCCAGGAAGGCTTCGGCCATCTCGTCATACGTCCCGTGCCGGTCCTTGCCGGCCCCGTACAGGGAGTCGAGCGAGCGGGCATTCGGGTTCAGCGCCTCGATCCGAAGCGCTGCGACCGGATCGGCGACGATGTACATCACCTCGTCCGCGGCCTCGATCGCCGCCTGCGCACCAGGCGTCAACTGCGTCGTGACGTCGATCCCCGTGCCGACGACCGTCAGCGCGCCGGTTGCGCCGTGCTCCGGCGGGTCAGCCGCGTCCGTGCCCCCAGTCGGGCCGCTCAGGCGCCGCGCCGCGGCGGCTTGCCGCCGCCCTTGCCGCCGTCCTTGTCCCCGCCGCCCTCCTCGTCGTCATCCCCGTTCGGAGGCACCGAGGTGGGCTTCGTCATCCGCGTCGGGGTGAGAACGTGGCGCCAGACCGGATCGTGGACGAGCTCGGCTTCGAGGGCGAGGCGGACATCCGCGTAGCCTCCCTCGAGCACGGTCTCGACTTGATCGCCTGCGAGCCCGGCGTCGACCAGCGCGCGGCGCGGGTCACGCTCGAACTCCGTCAGCAGGCTGCGGTCCTCGCCGAGGCGGAGGAAGAACTCGGTCAGACCGGGCTTCTGTGCCGTCTCAGTCATCGCCAGGAGCCTAAGCCGCGCGGGACGCGGAAGTCAATGGGGCGACCGCTGTCCCAGCCCAGCCCCTATCCACCGCGCGCCTCGGGCTTTAGCCTCTGGCGGGTGACCACCTGCACGAGCTGCGGGCACCAGAACAGCGAACGGGCCAACTTCTGCGAGGAGTGCGGCGCCCCGCTGGCCCCGCTGTCGGCCTCCGGCGAGCAGCGCAAGACCGTCACCGTGCTCTTCTGCGACCTCGTCGGCTCGACCGAGCTCGGCGAGTCGACCGATCCCGAGACGGTGCGGGTGCTGCTGGCGAACTACTTCGAGCGCATGAAGGGGATCGTCGAGTCGCACGGCGGCAGCGTGGAGAAGTTCATCGGCGACGCGGTGATGGCCGTCTTCGGCGTCCCCCGCGTGCACGAGGACGACGCGCTGCGCGCCTGCCGGGCCGCGGTCGAGATGCGGGAAGCGTTCCCGGATCTCGGCGTTCAGGGACGCCTCGGCGTCAACACCGGCGAGGTCGTGACCGGCACCGAGGAGCGCCTCGCGACGGGAGACGCGGTCAACGTCGCCGCCAGGCTCGAGCAGGCGGCAGGATCCGGCGAGATCCTGATCGGCGAGCCCACGTTCCGGATCGTGCGCGGCGGCGTCGAGGTGGATGCCGTCGAGCCTCTCGAGCTCAAGGGCAAGGCGGAGCGCGTGCCCGCCTACCGGCTCCGGTCGGTTCTCGACGTCCCGGAGCGAAGTCATCGGCTGCCCTTCGTCGGCCGGCAGAACGAGCTCGAGCTGGTGCGGCAGGCCTGGGCGCGGGCGCGGGACGAGAAACGGTGCGAGCTCGTCACAATCATCGGCGACGCGGGGATCGGCAAGTCGCGGCTCCTTCGCGAGGCTCTGGCGGGAATCGACGCCCGCCTGGTCCGCGGCCGCTGCCTCCCCTACGGCGCGGGCATCACCTACTGGGCGGTGACGGAAGTCCTGCGGCAACTCGACGCCCTGCCGTCCGATCCGGTCGCCGCCGCGGCGCTCCGGTCCCTCGTCGGCGAGCCGACGGTCGCCACGAGCGCCGAGGAGATCGCCTGGGCGTTCCGCAAGCTCCTCCTCGAGCAGGCCCCGATCATCTGCGTGTTCGACGACATCCATTGGGGCGCGGACACGTTCCTCGACCTCGTCGAGGCCGCCGGCCTCCTCTCGTCGGGCGGGCCGATCCTGCTCCTCTGCACGAGCCGGCCCGACCTGCTCACGAGACGCGGCGAGTGGCCGGTCCCTCTGCGGCTCGAGCCGCTGCCCGCGGACCAGGTGGACGTCCTGATCGGCGACGAGCTTCCGCCCGAGTTCCGCCGCCGGGTGGCACAGGCGGCCGGCGGCAATCCGCTCTTCCTGACGGAGATGCTCGCGATGACGGCGGAGAACGGCGAGGTGGACGTGCCCCCGACCCTGCGGGCACTTCTCGAGACCCGGCTCGACCAGCTCGCCCGCACCGAGCGGCGGGTGTTGGAGCGGGGCGCGGTGGAAGGCGAGATCTTCCACCGCGGTGCCGTGCAGGCGCTCGACCCCGAGGAAGCACACGTCAGCCCGAGGCTCGCCGCGCTCGTCCGCCGGGAGCTGATCCGGCCCACTCGGACGCTGCTGCCGGGGGACGACGCCTTTCGCTTCCGGCACCTCCTGATCAGGGACACCGCGTATGACGCCCTCCCGAAGTCGGTGAGGGCCGAGCTGCACCAGCGGTTCGCGCACTGGCTCGAGGAGCGGGCCACCGAACTCGTCGAGCTCGACGAGATCCTGGGCCATCACCTCGAGCAGGCCTGTCGCTATCGGGAACAGCTGCGACTGCCCATCGCCGGTGAGCTGCGGAAGGCGGCTCGCAGCCGCTTGACAGCCGCCGCCAGGCGCGCCGCCTTGCGCACCGACCACCATGCAGCCGCGAGCTTTTTCCGTCGTGCAGCCGCTCTCACGCCTGCGAACGAGATCGACCTCTCCCTCGAGGTCGAGTTGAGCGACTCGCTGTTCCACGCCGGCGAAGGCGAGGAAGCACTAAGTCGAGCAGCCGAGCTCGCCCAACGCGGCGCCGCGCAGGACGACCGGGTCGCGGAGCTCTGCGGCCGGATCCGCCAGGGCTGGCTGCAGATCCAGTTCGACCCCGAGGGGGCGACAGAGCGGCTCGAGTCGACGATCGAGGAAGCACTGCCGCTGTTCGGGGACGCCGGCGATCATGTGGCGCTCTACGTCGCGTACGAGGCGCGTGCTCACGCCGCCAACACGCGCGCGCGAATGGACGCAAAGGCCGAGGCGCACGAGCGCGCCGCAAGCCACGCCGCGCTGGCAGGGCTCCCGTACAAACTCTTGATGGCCCGCGCGAGGAGCCGCCTCGCAGGCCCCATGCCGGTGAGCGAGCTTCTCGCGTGGATCGACGAACAGGAGCCCGGCGGAGCGGCGGAGCCGATGCCCGAGGTCCGGGTAGAGGCGCTCGGGATGCTTGGCCGCTTCGAGGAGGCACGCGCGATCCTCGCTGAGCACCGCGCGGCGCAGGCCGAGCGCGGCCGCAGCATCGACCTGGCCGGGACGCTCGGCTTCGAGAGCGTCCTTCTGGAGCTCGGGGCCGGCGACTACGCGGCGGCTGTGCGCTTCGGCCTCGAGGGCTGCCGCCTCTACGATGAGCTCGGGGAACGAAGCTATCTGTCCGGCGCGTCGGCGTTACTGGGGCAGGCCTACTACGGGCTCGGCGAGCTGGACGAGGCCGAGACCTGGGCCGACCGATCCCGCGAGCTCGCCGCGAGCGACGACGTGCTGGGGCAGATGCTCTGGCGCCAGGTGCAGGCGAAGGTGCTGGCGCGTCGCGGCGCAGGCGGCGAAGCCGAGCGGCTCGCGCGGGAGGCGCTCGCCGTTGGCGAGCTGACGGACATGCTCCATTTCCTCGCGCTCGCGTACGCCGACCTCGCCGAGGTGCTGGAGCTCGAGGGCAAGCTCGAGGAAGCGGCCGAAGCGCTCGAGCAGGCGCTCGTCCGCTTCGAGCAGAAGGAGAGCCTTGCGCAGGCGGCGAGAGTGCGCGGACGGCTCGACAGCCTGCGCGCGACTTCCGCTTCGTAGCCCACGCCACCCTGAGCTGCGCGATGGGCCGTGCAGGGATCGAACCTGCGACCTTGGGATTAAGAGTCCCCTGCTCTACCAGCTGAGCTAACGGCCCGAACGGCGGGCCATTGTAGCCTCGCCCTCGTGAAGGTCCTGTCCGTCGTCGGCAACCGCCCGCAGTTCATTAAGTCCGGTCCCGTCAGCGCCGCGTTGCGTGCGGCGGGCATCGAGGAGGTCGGCGTTCACACCGGCCAGCACTGGGATCCCGAGCTCTCCGACGTCTTCTACGAGGAGCTCGGGCTGCCCGAGCCGCGCCATCGGCTCGACCTCCACACCGCCGACTCCGAGACGATGCGGCCGTCGATCGCCGCCGCGCTCACGCAAGAGCGGCCCGACTGGACGCTCGTCTACGGCGACACGAACTCGACGCTCGCGGGCGCCGAGGCGGCCGGCGACGCCGGCGTGCCCGTGGCCCACGTGGAAGCCGGCCTGCGGAGCGGCGACCTGTCGATGCCCGAGGAACACAACCGGATCGCGGTCGACGCCATGGCCGCGCTCCTCCTCTGTCCCGACCAGCGCTCGCGCGACACGCTGCTCGTCGAAGGCGTTCCCGGACGCATCGACGTCGTCGGCGACGTGATGGCGGACGGCTGCTTCCAGCTCGCCCCGATCGCGCGTGAGCGGTCCCGGATCCTCGCCGAGCACGGCCTCGAGCCGGGCGGCTACCTCGTCGCGACGATCCACCGGCAGGCGAACGTCGAGCCCGAGCGGCTCGCCCGCATCGTCGACGGCCTCAGCCGGACCGGCGAGTGCGTCATCTTCCCCGCGCATCCGCGCACGCGCGCCGTGCTCGGCGAGACGCCGCCGAACGTCGAGGTGATCGCGCCCGTCGGCTACCTCGACATGGCGGCGCTCGTCTCCCAGGCGCGCGTCCTCGTCACCGACTCGGGCGGCCTGCAGAAGGAGGCGTACTGGTACGGCGTTCCCTGCGTGACCGCGCGGCCCTCGACGGAGTGGGTGGACACGGTCGAGCTGGGCGCGAACGTCCTCGTCGACGACGACCCGCAGCAGCTCGCCGCCGCGGTCGCGTCGGCGCGCATGCCCGAGGAGCGGCCGGCGCTGTATGGAGACGGGCACGCGGCGGAACGGGTCGCCGCTAGCCTTGCCGCGCATGGCTGAGGGCGCCTCCTACGACGTCGCCGTGGTCGGCGCCGGCTATGTCGGCGTGCCTCTCGCGGCCACGTTCGCCGAGGCCGGCCGCCGCGTCCTCCTCGTCGACGTGCTCGAGGACGTCGTCGCGGCAGTCAACCACGGCGAGTCGCACATCGTCGACGTCTCGAGCGAGCAGCTGGCGCATCTCGTCGAGCGCGGCCTGATCCATGCGACGACGAGCTACGAGGAGCTGCGCGACGCCGAGGCCGTCCTCATCGCGCTGCCCACGCCGCTCTCGCAGCAGCGCGAGCCCGACCTCTCGATAGTCGAGAGCGCCGCGCGCCGCCTCGCCGAGGTGCTGCGCGAAGGCCAGGTCGTCGTGCTCGAGTCGACGACGTGGCCGGGCACGACGCGCGAGCTGCTCCAGCCGATCCTCGAGGAAGGGAGCGGCCTGCGCGCCGGCGAGGGCTTCTTCCTCGCCATGTCGCCGGAGCGGGTCGACCCGGGCCGCGAGGACTGGACGACGAAGACGACTCCGAAGGTCCTCGGCGGCATCACGGCCGAGTGCACCCGCCGGGCCGCCGCCGTCTACCGGCAGGCGATCGACACGGTGCACGAGCTCTCGAGCCCCGAGGCGGCTGAGCTGACGAAGCTGCTGGAGAACATCTTCCGCTCGGTCAACATCGCCCTCGTCAACGAGCTCGCCGTCCTCTGCGACCGCATGGGGATCGACATCTGGGAGGTCGTCGACGCGGCCGCGACGAAGCCCTTCGGGTACATGCGCTTCAGCCCGGGCCCGGGCCTCGGCGGCCACTGCATCCCGGTCGACCCCTTCTACCTGTCGTGGAAGGCGCGCGAGTTCGGCTTCTATACGGAGTTCATCGAGCTCGCCGGCAAGGTGAACGAGGAGATGCCGTACTTCTGCCGGTCGCTCGTCTCGCAGGCGCTCAACCACCATGCGCAGAAGGCGATGAAGGGCTCGCGGATCCTCGTCCTCGGCGTCGCGTACAAGCCGGACATCGGCGACCTGCGCGAGTCGCCGGCGCTGAAGATCATCTCGCTGCTGCAGAACGCGGGTGCCGAGGTCTCGTACCACGACCCGCACGCGCCGCACATCCACGAGCAGGGCCTCGAGCTTTCAGCGGTCTCCTACGAGCCAAGAAACTACGACTGCGTCGTCATCGTCACCGACCACTCATCGCTCGACTACGAGCAGCTCGTGGACGAGGCGCCGCTCGTCGTCGACCTTCGCAACGCGACCGGGGCGAAAGGCACCGCCGCGGAGCACGTCTACAAGTTATGAGCTCTGAGGCGCAGCTCAGGGTGGGCCAGGTCGGGCTCGGCTACTGGGGCCGGAACCTCGCGCGCGTCTTCGACGACGTCGCCGACCTCACCTGGCTCTGCGACACGAGCGAGGCGCTGCGAACGGAGTTCGCGAACCGCCATCCAAACGCGCAGATCACCGGGGACTTCGAAGAGCTGCTCGCCGCGGACGACGTCGACGCCGTCGTCATCGCGACGCCAGTGCCGACGCACTACCCCCTCGCGCGGGCGTCGCTCGAGGCGGGCCTGCACGTATTCGTCGAAAAGCCGCCGGCGATGCGGGTCGCGGAGATGGAGGAGCTGATCGCCCTCGCCGAGGCGCGAGGGCTCGTCCTCATGCCCGGTCACCTCCTGCTCTACCACCCGGCCGTGCAGAAGATGAAGGAGCTCGTCGACGACGGAGACCTCGGCGAGGTGCTCGTGGTGTACGGCAACCGGCAGAACCTCGGCAAGATCCGCAAGGACGAGAACGCGCTCTGGTCGCTCGGCGTCCACGATCTCTCGGTGATCCTGTACCTGATCGGGGAGGAGATCGCCGAGGCGGCCGCACACGGCCACGCCTTCCTCACCGAGGGAGTCGAGGACGTCGTCTTCTGCTACCTGCGCTTCCCGTCCGGGAAGATCGCGCACATGCACCTGTCGTGGCTCGACCCGCACAAGATGCGGCGTCTCACGGTCGTGGGGCGGGACAAGATGGCGGTCTTCGACGACATGGAGCTCGACCGCAAGATCACGGTCTACGACAAGGCCCCCGAGCAGCCCGCCGACAACTACGGCGAGTGGCGAACACGGTCGGGCGACATCTTCAGCCCCAAGCTATCGAACGCCGAGCCGCTCAAGCTCGAGTGCCAGCACTTCGTGCGGCTCGTGCAGGAGGGCTGGGACGGCCGCGAGATGCGGGACGGACTCGAGGTCGTGCGCGCGCTCGAGCTCCTGACGGCGAGCTTGCGCAGTGACTGAGCCTGAGGTCCACCCGACCGCGTCGCTCGGCTTCGCCTTGCTCCCGTGGGGGAAACCATGTTTCCCCCACGCGCCCCCTTCTTCGTCGTCTGTGGGGGAACCTCCCGGTTCCCCCACACCCCCTCCCCGCGGTCGGAGGGCGGCGGAGCACCGATGAGCGCGGAGATCCATCCGACCGCGATCGTCTATCCGGGAACGGTGCTCGGCGAGGGCGTGAAGGTGCTCGAGCACGCGGTCGTGGGCAAGCAGCCCTCGCTCTCGGCCCGTTCGACGGCGAAACGAGACGATCTGCCGCCGGCGGAGATCGGCGACGGGACGATCGTCTCCACCGGCGCGATCGTCTTCGCAGGCGCCAAGATCGGCGCGCGCGTGATCCTCGGCGACCAGTCCTGCGTGCGGGAAAGGGTGATCGTGGGCGACGACGTCGTGATCGGCCGCGGGTCGCTCGTGGAGAACGACACGACGATCGGGGCGATGACGAAGATCCAGGCCGACGCGTACATCACGGCCTACTCGACGCTCGAGGAACACGTGTTCCTCGCCCCGCGCGTCGTGACGACGAACGACAACTTCATGAGCCGCACCGAGCGGCGGCACGAGCTGATCAAGGGGCCGACCATCCGTCGGGGGGCGCGGATCGGCGGCGGCGCGATCCTCCTCCCGGGAGTCGAGATCGGCGAGGACGCGTTCGTCGGGGCGGGAGCGGTCGTGACGAAGGACATCGAGCCGCGGATGCTCGTCGTCGGCAACCCCGCGCGCGTGCTCCGGCCCGTCGCGGAGGACGAGCTGCTCGAGAACCAGTAGGGCTTACGAGCTCTTGCTCAGCCGCAGCGTGTAGCGGCCGCTTTCGGGGTGCGTGACCTGCAGCTGAACGTCGTACCAGCCGGCCTTCCGCGCCCGGTAAGAGAGGCGCTGCGTCTTCCCCGGCCGTGCCGTCTTCGCGACTCTGGTGGCGCCGGTGTTCGTTCCCTGGCGCAACAGGGTCAGGCCAACCGCGGCCCCGGACCATTGCGCCCGGACCAGCACGTGCACGCGCTGCCCGGGTGTGAGCTTCACGCGGTAGACGTCCTTCGGGTCGTCCCAGTAGTCGAGCGTCGCCGCGATGGCCGGCTTGCTCCCCCACAGCGCATGCGCCTGCGAGACGCCGTCGTTCGGCTCGAGCCGGTCGGGCGCCGGGAGCGGAGCGCCGGAGCTCAAAGCGGCGACCGCCTTTTGGACATCGAGCCTGCCCCAGCCGCTGTACTTGTCGCGCCCGACCGGACAGGCGGCGCAGCCGGTCGAGGCGTCGACGTCGTCTGCGTGCCGCTCGAGGATCGTGGCGACCTGGCTGTTCGTGAGGGACGGGAGCAGGCCGAGCAGGAGCGCTGCTGCCGCCGACACCTGCGGAGCGGCGAAGGAGGTGCCTGCAGGCTGGCGGTAGTCCTTGGTCGCGCAGTCGGTATAGCCCTGCGGCGTGCAACCCTGCTGCCGGCTCGTCAGCAGCTTCGGGAAGGTGGAGAAGATGCCGACCCCGGGGGCGGCGATGTCCACGAAGGTCGGGTCCCGGTCCGAGAAATCCGGCACGTCGCCGGAGTGGCTGAGAGCGGCGACGCCGATCACGTGGGGAAGCGCCGCCGGCCAGCTCGCGTATTCCCACGGTGTCGCGTACGCGTCGTCGGAGTTTCCAACCGCGGCGACGACGACCGCCCCTTTCTTGACGGCGTACGCCACCGCCTGGGCCTCGACCTTCGAATACGTGTCGAGGGTCGGCTTGAGCGGGTCCCGGACGTCGCCAAAGCTGAGGTTGACGACCTGCGCACCCTGATCGACGGCCCAGCGGATGCCGTCCGCCTCGGCCTTCAGCGGGATGGTGCCGTCGGCCGCTACGACCTTGGCCACGAGAAGCTGCGACGAGTAGGCGAGGCCGACGACCCCCGCCGAGTTGAGATCACCGGCGATCTCGCCGGCGACGATCGTGCCGTGCCCCTGGGTGTCGATACACGGGTCGCCTCCGACGAAGCTCTTCTTCGCCGCGATCTGCCCCTGGAAGTCCGGCAACGAGCACTCGACGCCGGAGTCGACGATCGCCACTTTCACCGGCTGGAGCGGCGGCGGCGTCGCCCAGGCGTCGAAGGCGTGGTCCTTGTCGAGGTACCACTGCTTCGGGTAGTAGGCGTTCGTCGGCGTGAACGCCGCAGCCGAAGACGCCGCGACCAGCGCGGCCGCCGCAGCAACGGGCAGCGCAAGCCTGACGTTCACTACCGCACGGTAGCGCAGGAAAATCAGCCTGACTGGACCCGGATCCGGACGAACGCCGCTGCATCGTGCGCGGTCGCGAGCCGGTAGTCGGTCGTCGCGGCGGGCTTGACGGCCAGGTGGAAGGCCCCGGTTTTCGGGGCGGGCACGATCGATTTGAGCTGTTTCCACGGATTCCCGCTGCTCCGCTCCTGTAAGACGACGCCGCGGACGCCTCGCACGACGCCGCTCAGCCGGACCCTCGTGCCGGCCGCGGCGGGCGTATTCGGGGTGGGAGGCTGAAGTGAGAGGACGCCGACGCTGAACCAGGTCGAGCGGAGCCCGAGCGCCGACTGCGCAGCGCCGCCGCCCACCGGGGTCGTGGCCTGCACGCCGCGCGACAGCGAGACGAGCTCGAGCGTCTTCACCCGCCGCGAGGAGTTCCGGGCGACCGTCGCGTCGACGATGCGGCCCGAGACGTGGAGTGCCTGGCCGAGCGTCTTGCCGGTGACCGGCACGGGTCCCCAGTTGTGGTACGGGGAGATCGTGTCGTACGGGTCCTGGACCGAGACGAGGTAGGGGCGGCCCGGAGGACCGAAGGCATCTGCCGCCGACTGCGTGCGGCCGCCGGTACTCGACGAGAAGAGCGTCGTGGCCACATTGCCGCCATAGAGCAGCACCTCGCCGGCGGTCTCGTCGACCGCCTCCGTCGCCGCCGGTGTCTCGACCGAGATCCCGAGATACGCCTGGCTTCGCCCGTCGGCGTAGACGTCGAACGGCGCCCCTGCTTTGCGGCTGGCGAGGGCGTACGAGCGCGCCGCGACGGCCTGCGCCTCGAGTGCCGCGGAGAGCCAGGTCGACGGCATCTCCGCCGGCACGACGCCGTACAGGTACTGCTCGAGGGGGAGGGTGTTGATCGCGCGGAGCTTGCCGCTCACGACGTCGACCAGGATCTGTCCGCGGTACGCGCGACCGAGGGTGAGCGTCGATCCGGCCGCCGGCGAGAACGTGAGCGGCGGCTCGAGCGGCGCCTTCGCGCCGCCGTCGACCGCGAGCTCGAGCGCCGCCGTGAGCGTCGTCTTGCCCGCCGCGAGCGTGTGCTCGACGCCGTTCCCGTCCTCCACCGTGATCGGCACGCTGGAGGAGATCGTCAGCTGCTTCTTCCCGCTCGCGAGCAGCACGCGAATCGAGGTCGCAGTCGTCTGGCCGATCGTCGTGCCCAGGTAGTAGGCGGCGAGGATCTGCTCGGGCGTATAGCCCTGCAGCGCGTAGCCCTGGGCGCCCCACTGGCCCATGCCGACCCCGTGTCCCCAGCCATGGCCGTTGACGAGGAAGAGGACGCCGGAGCCGGCGGGCGCGACGTACTGCTGGCGGGCCGGCCGCGCCGCGTGCGGCGCCGGCACGAGCGTGACGGCGACGACGAGGGCGGCGAGGGCGACGAGAGCGCGAGGCATGCGGAGGAGCTTCCTGAGGGTAGCTTCCAGCCCGTCCGGACGACCTGTAGACTTGCGGCGACGTTTGCGAGGCGACGAAGCCTCGGTTGCCACTGTGGCGGCCGGGGCTTTTCGTGTTTTTGGGAAGCAGAGTCAGGAGGGAGAATGGGCTACGTGGAGAGCAGGAACCGGGCGACGTCCGACCCGGAGACACGCAGGGAGGTGCTCGCGGAGATCGAGTCCCGCGGCATCGAGGACGTGCTCCTCTGGTTCACCGATCTCGAGGGGCACCTGAAGAGCTTCGCGATCACGCTCAGCGAGGTCGAGGGCGCGCTCGACGACGGGATGGGCTTCGACGGCTCGTCGATCACCGGCTTCAACGCGATCGAGGAGTCGGACATGGTCGCGATCCCCGACCCGGA
>VAXA01000216.1 GCA_005883365.1 Actinomycetota bacterium | reverse complement strand
CGCGCTTTCTGCGGCCAGGACACCGCGTCACCGGCGACCGCTCGCAGCATTCGCGCGGCTGGATGCGTCCCGAGACTCGCGTCGGCTACGACTTCGCGCACGCGATCGTCGACGATCACTCCCGCTTCGCTACGTCGAGCTCCACAACGACGAGAAAGCAGCGACGGTGACAGGCTTTGTCGAGCGCGCACTCGCCTTCTTCGCCGAGCACGGCATCGTCTGCAAGCGGCTGATGACCGACAACGGCTTCAGCTAGTCAAGAACCGCTCCCTCGCCGAACTGCTCAACCGGCGTGGCATCCGCCACCTCACCACCCAGCCCTACCGGCCACGCACCAACGGCAAGGTCGAACGCTTCCACCAGACCATGGCCCGCGAATGGGCCTACGGCCTCAGCTACCGCACCCATCGACACCGCAACAACGCCCTGCCACACTGGCTCGACAACTACAACCACCGCCGACCACACAGCTCAATCGGCGACCGGCCACCAATCAGCCGCGTTCACAACGTCCGTGGGTAGGACACCTAGCTAGCCGGCGTAGTCGAAGGCCTCGAACTCGAGCGTGCCTTGCTCGCACACGCTCGTCGGCGGCTTGATTGCCGCGTCCATCAGGCCGCCTCCGGTCGGGGTCACCTGGAGCGTGTGCGCCGTCGGCTGGCAGATACCCGACTGCGAGTCTCCCTCGCCCGGCACGCTGGGAGAAAACCGCGCGTCGGCAACCGCAGAAGCGCCGTGCTGGAGCACGACGCGGCGCGCGCCTCCGGTCCCCGCCGCCCGGACGTGCGTCGGCAGTGCCGCGCCGCTCACGCCAAGCAGCGTGGCCCGGGGGATGCCGCGGAGGGAGCATGGGCTCCCGGTGTTCTTCACGGTGAGGGCGTACTCGATCTGGCCGGCGCCGGCGCTGCCGGGCAGGAGGGCGAACGTGCCTGTGAGCTGCCCGCCCTCACAGGGCTTCGCGGACGCCCCCGATCCGGTCGTCGTCACCGTCCGGATCGTCGTCACGGTGTGAGTGCGGGTGGCGGTGACGGTCTTCGTGCTGCCCAGGCCGCAGCCGGCGGCCGTCAGCCCGACCGCGGCGAGGACCAGCCCTGCTGCAGCGCGTCGTCCAGCCATTCCTTCACTCCGCTGATCGGAAGCCGCTCCTGCGCGAGCGAGTCCCGATCGCGCACGGTGACGGTCTCGTCCTCGAGCGTCTCTTCGTCGATGGTGAAGGCCCACGGCGTACCTATTTCGTCCTGGCGGCGGTAACGCCTGCCGATTTGGCCGCTGTCGTCGTGCTCCACGACGTGGTGGCGGCGAAGCTCCTCGTACAGCGCGCGCGCCCGGGTCGCCATCCCCTCGTCACGCGGGACGAGCGGGAGGATTGCCGCCTTCACGGGCGCGACCTGCGGGTGGAGGCGGAGGACGACGCGTTCGCGGTCGCCGACCACCTCCTCGTCGTAGGCGTCGCAGAGGAAGGCGAGCATGATGCGGTCAATCGAGACGGCAGGCTCGATGACGTACGGCGTGTAGCGGGTCCCGTCGGGGTCGATCCACTCGAGCTTCGTGCCCGAGTGCTGCGTGTGCTGCGTCAAGTCGTAGTCGCCGCGATTCGCTATCCCCTCGAGCTCCTGCCAGCCGATCGGGTAGAGGTACTCGAGGTCGCTCGTCGCGCTCGAATAGTGCGAGCGCTCCTCGGCGGCGTGCTCCCTCACGCGGAGATTCTCCTCGCGTATGCCGAGGTCGAGGTACCAGCGTCGGCGAGTCTCGATCCAGTAGCGATGCCACTCTTCGCTCTCGTCGGGTGGAACGAAGAACTCCATCTCCATC
The DNA here is from genome assembly GCA_005883365.1 of Actinomycetota bacterium. Taxonomy (GTDB): domain Bacteria; phylum Actinomycetota; class Thermoleophilia; order Gaiellales; family Gaiellaceae; genus Palsa-739. The sequence continues at coordinate 11,480 of VAXA01000216.1, read as the reverse complement.
AGCTCGAACTCGCGCTGACGAAAGAGGAAGTTGCCGGGCGTGATCTCGTTCCGGAACGCCTTGCCGATCTGGGCGATGCCGAACGGCGGTTTGCGTCGCGCGAGCTGGGCGACGTTCTTGAAGTTGACGAAGATGCCCTGGGCGGTTTCGGGACGGAGGTAGGCGGCCGAGCTGGCGTCCTGGAGCGCCCCGACGTGCGTCTCGAACATGAGGTTGAACTTGCGCGCCTCGGTGAGGTCGCAGTCCGGAGTCTCCCCGGGGTGCTTGCTCGGCTTGCGGCCGCAGCTCGCGAGCTCGAGCTGGTCGGCGCGGAAGCGGAGCTTGCACGTGCGGCAGTCGACGAGCGGGTCGGTGAAGACGTCCACGTGGCCGGACGCCTCCCAGACGCGCGGGTTGAGGATGATCGCGGAGTCGAGGGCGACGATGTCGTCGCGCTCCTGCACCATCGCGCGAAACCAGAGCGAGCGGATGTTGTTCTTCGTGAGGACGCCGTAGTGGCCGTAGTCGTACGTCGAGCCGATCCCGCCGTAGATCTCGGAGGATGGGAAGACGAAGCCGCGGCGGCGGCAGAGGGAGACGATCGTGTCCATCGTCAGCGGTGGGGCCGTCTCGGCCATGCGCGGAGGTTACCCGGGCGCTTCCGGCCGGATCGCCGCCTCCCGAGCGCCGTCCGTCACGCAGCGTTCCCAGCCTCTCGGCGCGAAGTTGCCACATTCCTGCGCGCCGCGCCGCCGTAGGCTGACCTCCCCGCGGGTGGGTGGGGGTTTGGGACGGAGCAAGAACAGCACGCCCCGTTACGCTGAGCGCCCATGCCGAACCCGCCGGTCGAGCTCCATGTCGTCTCCGACGCCACCGGCGAAACGGCGGCGCGGCTCGTTCAGGCGCTCGAAGCGCAGTTCCCCGACCAGGAGTTCGTCGAGATCCGCCACCCGCGCGTCGAGTCGGAGGACGACCTCCACCTCGCCGTCAACCGCATGCGCGGCCGGCCCGCCGTCGTCGTCTACACGCTCGTCCAGCCGCAGCTCCGTGAGGCGATGCGCACGCTCTGCCGCCGCGCACGCCTCCACTACTGCGACCTGCTCGGCCAGCCGATCGACGCCGTCGCACGCGTCTCCGGCCAGGCGGCGAAGATGACCCCGGGCTCGCGGCCGCCGCTCAACTCGGCGTACTTCAAGCGGATGGAGGCGATCGAGTTCGCGGTTCGCTACGACGACGGGGTCGCGCACGGCCTCCACGACGCGGACGTCGTCCTCGTCGGCGTCTCCCGCACCTCGAAGACGCCTCTCTCGATCTACCTCGGTTATCTCGGCCATAAGGCGGCGAACGTCCCGGTCGTGAAGGGGATCGAACCGCCGCCCGAGCTCTTCGAGGTCGACCAGGCGAAGGTCGTCGGCCTGACGATCCATCCGAACCGGCTGGTCGAGATCCGCAGGGCGCGCGTGCGGGCGATGGGTGCGCCCGGCCGCAACCGGCAGTACGCCGAGCTCGCCGAGATCTACGAGGAGCTCGAGCAGGCGGAGAAGCTCCACCGCCGCCTCGGCTGCCCCGTCATCGACATCTCCGAGCTGTCGATCGAGGAGACGGCACACCGCATCCTCCGCGTCGTCGAGGAGCGCGCCGGCGAGACGAAGGCCCAGGCCGCGCGGTGACGTCCGAGCCCAACCTCCCCACGCGGACGCCGAAACCGCGCATCCCGCTGCGACGCTGGGCGCTCTGGTGGGTCGTCCTGCTCGTAGGGGACTTCATCTTCTACGTCCTGCTCACGCCGATCTGGATCGGGCTGCGCGCCCTCGCGTGGGTTGCCGAGTTTCGCGCCCGGCGCCGCTAGCCGGCAATAACCCGTGCATATGACAACATCTGCGGCCCGATGACCCGCTACCCGATGACCCGCTACGTCTACGACTTCGACGAGCCCGCGGACGGCGGGCGGGACCTTCTCGGCGGCAAGGGGATCGGGCTCGCGCAGATGACGCAGCTCGGCATCCCCGTTCCCGCCGGCTTCACGATCACGACCGACGCCTGCCGCGCCTTTATGGCCTCCGGCGGGGAGGTGGAAGGGCTCGAGGAGGAAGTCGCGGAACACATCGCGCGGCTGGAGGAGCAGACGGGAAAGCGCTTCGGCGATCCCGAGGATCCGCTCCTCGTGTCCGTCCGCTCCGGGGCGGCGATCTCGATGCCCGGGATGATGGACTCGATCCTCAACGTCGGTCTGAACGACGAATCGGTGGCCGGTCTCGGCCGGTCGACCGGGAACGACGAGTTCGCGCGGGACTGCTTTCGCCGGCTGATCCAGATGTTCGGGGAGACCGTCGAGGGCATCCGCCACGAGCGCTTCAGCGTCGACGACTCCGTCGAGAAGGCCCGCGAGATCTACGAGCGGGAGACCGGACACGGCTTTCCCCAGGACGCGAACGAGCAGCTGAAGCGCGCGATCGCGGCCGTCTTCGAGTCGTGGAACTCGTCGCGCGCGCAGGTCTACCGGCGCATGTACGCGATTCCCGACGACCTCGGCACCGCGGTCAACGTCGTCCAGATGGTGTTCGGGAATAAGGGCGAGGACTCGGCGACCGGCGTCGGCTTCACCCGCGACCCCTCGACCGGCGAGCAGGGCGTCTACGGCGAGTACCTCGTCAACGCGCAGGGCGAGGACGTCGTCGCCGGGGTCCGCACGCCGCAGCCGCTCGCCGAGCTACGGGAACGGATGCCCGAGGCGTACGACCAGCTCCTCGAGACGATGGGTGCGCTCGAGCGGCACTACCGCGACATGCAGGACATCGAGTTCACCGTGGAGGAGGGGAAGCTCTACCTCCTGCAGACGCGCACGGCGAAGCGCACCGCGGCGGCGGCGATCAAGTGCGCGGTCGACATGACGGCGGAAGGGCTGATCGAGCGGGAGGAGGCCGTGGCGCGGATCGACCCGACGCAGCTCGACCAGCTCCTCCACCCGCGGCTCGACCCGGACGCGGAGTTCGAGGTGGCGGCACAGGGCCTCAACGCCTCGCCCGGCGCGGCGTGCGGGAAGATCGTGCTCGATGCGGACAGAGCGGCGGAGCGCGGCAAGGCCGGCGAGTCGGTCATCCTCGTCCGCTGGGAGACGACGCCCGACGACATCCACGGGCTCATCCAGGCGCAAGGCGTCCTCACCGCCCACGGCGGCATGACGTCGCACGCCGCCGTCGTCGCGCGCGGGATGGGCAAGCCGTGCGTCGCCGGCTGCGAGGACCTCGACATCGACACGGGCACGCGGACCGTTCGCATCGGCCGCAACAAGCTGAGCGAAGGCGACGTGATCACGATCGATGGCGGCACCGGCCGCGTGATCGTGGGCGAGGTTCCGCTCGTTCCGCCGGCGATCAACGAGGACTTCGAGACGATCCTCGACTGGGCCGACGACCTGCGCCGCCTCAAGGTGCGCGCGAACGCCGACAATGCCGAGGACGCGGCGAAGGCACGGGAGTTCGGCGCGGAGGGCATCGGCCTCTGCCGCACCGAGCACATGTTCTTCGGCGAGGAGCGGCTCCCCGTCGTGCAGGAGATGATCCTGGCGCGCGACGAGGGCGGCCGCCGCGACGCGCTCGACCGGCTCCTGCCCTTCCAGCAGTCCGACTTCGAGGCGATCTTCGAGGCGATGGCCGGCCTGGCCGTCACGATCCGGCTCCTCGACCCGCCGCTCCACGAGTTCCTGCCGTCGCTCGACGAGGCGCGCGACGAGCGCATGCGCCAGCGGATCCGCGCCCTGTCCGAGGCGAACCCAATGCTCGGCACCCGCGGGTGCCGGCTCGGGATCCAGTGGCCGGAGATCTACGAGATGCAGGTGCGGGCGATCGCGCGCGCGGCGAAGGCGGTGCAGGAGCGCGGCGGCGACGCGCCGCTCGTCGAGATCATGCACCCGCTCGTCGGCTTCCGCGAGGAGCTGCGCCGGCTGCGCGAGCTGACCGAGCAGGTGATGGAGGAGGAAGCGCCGGAGCTCGAGTACCTCTGCGGGACGATGATCGAGCTGCCGCGGGCCGCGCTCCGCGCGGACGAAATCGCCGAGGTCGCCGACTTCTTCTCCTTCGGCACGAACGACCTCACCCAGACGACGCTCGGGATGTCGCGCGACGATGCGGAGGGCAAGTTCCTCACCTTCTACCTCGAGGACGGCGTGCTCGAGCGGAACCCGTTCGAGGCGCTCGACCAGGACGGCGTCGGCGAGCTGATGCGGATCGCCGTCGAGCGGGGGAGAGGGACGAAGCCCGAGATCAAGCTCGGCATCTGCGGCGAGCACGGCGGCGAGCCCACTTCCGTGGAGTTCTGCCACCGCATCGGGCTGGATTACGTCAGCTGCTCGCCCTACCGCGTCCCGCTCGCGCGCCTCGCCGCGGCCCAGGCCGCGCTGAAGGAAGCCCACCGCGCCGAGTACGCCCAGGCAGGCGGGTAGCGCCGCCTACGCGTAGCCGCGGACGCGGACGTAGGCGAGCGCGACGCTGCCCGCCGCGACGGCTATCAGCCCGAGTACACCGCCGAGCCCGAGTTGGCCATATTGCGCGCGACCGCCTCGCCAGTGGGCGTACGCGAGGGTGACGAGGATCCCGCCGATCAGCCCGCCGACGTGGCCGCCCCAGGAGATGCCGGAGAAGGAGAAGCTGATCACGAGGTTGATCACGATCCACGTCATCGCGTTCCCCGCGAGCCGGCCTGTGACCTGCCACTCGAGGATCATCATCGCGCCGAGGATCCCGAAGATCGCCCCCGACGCGCCGACTGTGACCCCGGGCGTCTGCAGCAGCGCCCCGGCCGAGCCCGCGAGCCCGGACACGAAGTAGAGGCCGAGGTAGCGCTGGGGGCCGAGGTACTGCTCGACGGGCCCGCCGATTAGGTAGAGGGCGACCATGTTGAAGGCGATGTGGATCACGGAGGCGTGGAGGAACATCGCCGTCACGAGCCGCCACCAGCCCCCGTTGTGGACGTCGGGGGCGTCTAGCCAGAGCTTGGCGTAGAGCGAACCGCCCGGGTTGTTGAGCCCGGCGCCCTGGGATGCGCCGATAAGGTAGATCGCTACGTTGATCGCGATCAGGATCCGGGTGATCGGCGCATTCCCCGAGGCGAGCGCGACGCCCGGCGCACGGCGCACGGGGCGCGGACGAAGACGCGTCGTCGGGCCTCGCCGCATTCCGGCGTGATCGGGGCAGCGGATGCCGACCGGCGCGAAGGTGGCGCAGTCGGCGCAGATCGGCCGGCCGCACTCCGAGCAGGAGAGGCCGGTCTCGCGGTCCGGATGCCGGTAGCAGTACCGAGTCTCGGCGGTCGACATCCGGACTAGCCTAGTCCGGGCGATGCGTGTCCACGTTGCCTTCACGCCGGGCGAGCTGACGCCCGCTCCGGTCGGGATCGTCGTCGACGTCCTTCGCGCGACCTCGACCATCTGCCAGGCGCTCTCCTCGGGTTACGGGCGCGTCCTCTGCTGCGCGGAAGTGGACGAAGCACGTGAGATCGCGCAAAGCGAAGGGCTGGCGAAGCTCGCCGGCGAGCGGCGGCTCGAGCCCATCGAGGGATTCGACTTCGGCAACTCGCCCCGCGAGCTCGACGGCGAGCCGGCAGCGGAGACGCTCATCCTCACGACGACGAACGGGACGCGGCTCCTCGTCGCGGCAGCGGAGCGCTTCGAGCGCGTCTACGTCGGCTCGCTCCTCAACGTCGACTCGGTCGCCGCGGCGGCGCGCGAGAGCGGGGAGGACGTTGCGGTGCTCTGCGCGGGCGTGCTCGGCGAGCTCGCCCTCGACGACGCCTACTGCGCCGGGCGCATCGCCGAAGCGCTCGGCGGCGAGCCGGAGGATTCCGCACAGGCGGCGATCCTGCTCGCCCGCAGCTTCCCCAACGCGCTCGACGGCCTCGGCGCGAGCCGCAGCGCCGCGAACCTCCGGCGCCACGGCCTCGAGGCCGACGTCGAGCGGTGCGCGCGCGAGAACGATCTCTCCGTCGTCCCGCGCTACGTCCGCCGCGTCGGCCCCGCGGCGGAGATCACGGCCTGACTACATCGACATCCGATGCGCGACGTTGTACTTGGTGACCGACGTGCGCTGGCCCGGCGTGTCCGACGCGGGCATCGCATCGAGGATCTCGTCGCCCTTCCGATAGTCGTCTTCGTTCTCGAAGATGACGATCGCGAGCGACTGCTCTGCGTCGGGATCGTGAAGGATGAGGAACTCGCTCGAAGGCATCCCCTCGGGCGGCTCGCCGCTCTCGATCTGGCTCTTCATCTCCGCCATGCGATCGGAGCTGACTCCTCCGAACGAGACAACGCGTGCAAGTGGCATCTGATCCTCCTTCGGTTGCGTGTCGGCGCGAGCCTACGCGCCCGAGGCGAGCTCGGCCAGCGCGACGACCGTCCGCCAGTTCCGGAGCGTCGCGGGTACACCGAGCAACGTCTCGATGCGAGCGATCGAGAGCCGCGAGCCGTGAACCCCGCGAGGCAGCCGGAGGTAGACCTCGGCGCCGCTGAGCACCGCAAGGTCGGCGCCGGGATCGACTGCCTGCAGGCGAGCGGCCGCAGCCTTGGCGGGCCGAGTGGCCAGGAAGGCGACGTGGGTCTCCGAGGCGTCGTCGAACGGATGCGCCGCGACCGTGGCGGCGAGCTCTCGTGGCTTCCGCAGGATCACAGTCGTCGTCACGCCGAAAGACTCCGCCACGAGGCTCTCGAGGGCGGTGGCGAGTGATGCTCGCCCGGCCGGCCCCTCGAGGATCACGTTGCCGCTCGCGACGTACGTCCGGACGCTCTCGTAACCCGTGGCCTCGAGCAGCGTCCTCAGCTCGGCCATCGGCACCTTGTTGCGGGCGCCGAGGTTGACGGCCCGGAGGAGCGCGACCCATCTCATCGCCAGCGCCGTCCCCGCCGTAGGGCGTCGAGCCGACGGCGCTCCTGCTTCGTCGGACGTGCGCCGAGATCGGCTCCGGGGGGCCGCGCCAGCCGCCGCTCCAGCGTAAGTCGCTCGCGCTCCTCGCGCGACTCCGGCGTCTCCTGGTACAGCGTCGCCGCTACCTTCGCCGGCCCGCGTCGGTCGGCGAGCTCGGTGACCACGACGACGCGGCGCACTGTCCCGAGCCGGATCTCGACCGTGTCGCCGGGCGTGACCTCCCGCGCCGGCTTGACCCGTTCGCCGCCCACTTTGACGTGACCCGCGAGGACGAGGTCGGTCGCGGCGCTCCGCGTCTTTGCGAAGCGCGCTGCCCACAGCCACTTGTCGACGCGCACCCGATCCATGGGGTCATCCTGCCCACGGAAGATCCGGCCAGGCGTCCGGCCGGCCGGAGCGCCAGTGCTCAAACGGCGAGTACGCCTCCATCGGGTCGTTCGTCTCCGTCTCGACTCCGGCGCCGTGGGCGCGGGCACGTGAGGCGACCGGGTAGACGATCGTCTTGCCCTCACGGCGGGCGCCGGTCATGAAGATCACGCACGGCCCGTCGCCCGTGCCGACGAAGGTGTGGCGGGTTCCGGCGGGGCAGTGAACGAAGTCCCAGGCTCCGAGGGGCCTCTCGCGGTCTTCCACGAGGAGCAAACAGGAACCGGCGAGGACGAGGAAGTCCTCCTGCGCGGACTCGGCGTGGTACATGCCCGAAGGCTTGCCGGGCTCGAGCACGGCGAGCGTGAAGCCCGTGTCCGCGAACATCTGCGGCTCGGCGTCGGGCCGCTCGGCGAGCACGCGCCGACTGCTCTCGAACACGCAGCGACCGCCGAACGCGTCATTCCGTAGCCAGGCAGCCTCGCCGACGTTGACGACGAACCAGCCGGGGGAGACGGGCGCGAGCCCGGAGCCGACGTCGTCCAGGCGGGCTTTCTCGACCATTTCAGCTCCTTTCGTCGCGGGAGGTTTCTGGGATCTTGACAGGGGAACAGGTGTTCGTGTAGAACATACGTTCCCATGATCGCATGCATCGCCATCCCCGCGCTCGAGCTGAAGGCCGCATTGCGGCTGACGCCGACGCTCGCGCTGCGGCCGGCGGCGCTCGCGCCGGAGCCTCAGGGCGAGCCCCTGGTCGGGCCGGTGACTGCGGCTGCCGAGACGGCGGGCGTGCGGCCGGGGATGCGGCTGGGGGAGGCGCTCGCGACGTGCCCGTCGCTCGCGCTCGTCGAGCCGGACGCGGCTGGTGCTGAGCGCGGCTGGGAGGAGATCCTGCACGCGCTCGAAGATGCCGGCTTCGCTGTCGAGCCGGCCTCGCTCGGCGTCGCGTACTTCGAGACGCGGGGAGTCGAGCGGCTCTACGGCGGCCTCGAGCCGGCGCTCCGGCGCGCGCTCGCGGCGGTCGGAGCCGAGTGGGACGCGCGCATAGGCGCGGCCGGACGCCGCTTCGCCGCACTCGCGGCAGCTTCCGTCGCGCGACCCGGGCAGGTCGTCGTGGTCGCCGACGAGGAGCTGCCGCAGTTCCTCGCACCGCTGCCGCTCACGCTCCTCCCGCTCGAGCGCGGGCGCTACGAGGAACTCGAAGCACTCGGAGTTCGCAAGCTGGGGCAGCTTGCCGGGCTCCCGGGTGGCGCCGTCGCCGAACGTTTGGGGCCGGACGGCCGGCGCGCCTGGGGCCTGGCGAGAGGTGGGACGGCCGCGCGCGTGCGCGGCCGGCGCCCGCCCGCCGCCGTCGCCGCCTCGCTCGAGTTCCCAGAGGCAGTGGGCAACGAGCTGACGTTGAGGCGTGCGCTGGCGGGGCTCGTCGAGACCGCGCTCGCGCGGCCCGAGCGACGCGATCGCTTCGTCCGGAAGGTCGCGCTCGCGGCTCGGCTCGAGAGCGGCGGCTCGTGGCGGCGGACGCTGACCTTGCGGGAGCCGAGCGCCGACCCCGACCGGATCCGCGTCGCGCTCTCGCCGCGGCTCGCCGAGCTGCCGGCGCCGGTCGGCGAGCTCCGCCTCGAGCTCGTCGAGCTGACCGAGCCGACCGGCCACCAGCTCGAGCTGCTCGCAGCCGGCGCCGAGGACCGCTCCCGGCTGCGGAACGGGCTGCGCCAGGTGCGGGCGAGCACCGGCTCCGGCTCCGTCTGCACCGTCGTGGAGGTGGCGCCATGGTCGCGCGTGCCGGAGAGTCGCGCGCTGCTCGTGCCGAAGGACGAGTAGTCGCCCGCTTCAACGCGCCGCGCGCGGCGCGCGTCGAGGCGCGCGTCGACGGCACGCCCCTCGAGGTGAACCATCGCGCCGTCGCGCTCGTGCGAGAGGAATGGCGTGTCGTCGACCGATGGTGGACAGAGGAGCCCGTCGTGCGCCGCTACTTCGAGCTCGTGCTCGAGAGCGGCGAGAACACCGTCGTCTTCCACGACGGCGCGAGCGGTGGCTGGTATGTCCAGCGAGGCGCATGACGGAGTTCGCCGAGGTGGAGCGCGAGGAGATCGCGGTGCAGTTCGTGCGCGTCCCGGACGGACTGCCGCACATCCGCCGTGCCTGGGATCAGCTCGAAGCAGACGTCGCGCTGCGCGGGCGTCGCTTCTACGGTGCCTACGACCCCGTCGCGGACGACTACCGCGCCTGTGTTGAAGTGCGGGAGGGCGACGAGCTCGTGCCCGGCCTGGAGTCCGGCACGCTGCCCGGCGGCCGCTACGTCCGGGCGCGGCTGCGCGGCGACCCGCCGGGCATCTACGAGCGGATCAAGCCGACCTTCGACGAGCTGATGCGCCAGGCGAGGCCCGACGAGACGCGCCCCAGCCTCGAGCACTACCGGCGGCACGACGAGATCGACCTACTGCTTCCGATCTAGCGCATTCCGGAGCAGCCGCGCCGCCGCCTCGGGATCGGCGGCGTCCCGGATGGCGCGGACGACCGCGACGCCGGGCGCCCCGGCGGCCGCCAGCTCTGCGACGTTCGAAAGCTCGACGCCCCCGATCGCGAACCAGGGGACAGTCAGCCTCGTCGCCGCCGCCCGCACGAGATCGAGGCCGCCCGGAGACGAGTCGGGCTTCGTCGGGGTGCCGAAGATCGCACCGACGCCCCAGTAGTCGGGGTCACCGCTCAGAAGCTCCTCTGCGGTCGTTGCTGACAAGCCGACGATGCGCTCGGCGCCGACGAGCGATCGCGCCTCCTCGAGGGGCGTGTCGCTCTGCCCGACATGGACGCCGTCCGCACCACAAGCCTCGACCAGACCGGGGCGGTCGTTGAGGACGAAGAGCGCGCTGTGCTCCGCACAAGCCGCCCGGAACGGCTGGGCTGCGGCGACCAGCGCCTCGTCGCCGAGTGTCTTCTCGCGCAGCTGGACGACGTCGACACCTCCGCGTAGGGCCGCGTCGAGCAGGGGACGCGGGTCCTCGCCGTGCGGGCGCGCCTCGAGAACGAGGTAGAGTCGAGACAGGTCGAGGCGCTCGCGGCGAGCGTGTCCGTCCATCCAGGGGAAGCCTACGATCGTGCGCCTTCTCTTCCGGAGCTTCCCGGTCTTCCTCGCGGCCGTCGCGTTCGCCGGCTGCGGAGGGACGCACCATGCGCAGCCGCCGGCACCGAAGCCCAGACCGAACCCGAACCGGGTTATCACGCCGCGCGGGCCGCTGCCGGGCGCGCTCCTCATCGCAGACCGGGGCAACGACCGGATCCTGCTCGTCGACACGCACCGCCGCGTCCTCTGGAGCTTCCCGACCGCCCGCGACCGAGCGCTGGGTCGCAGGCTCGTCTTCGACGACGACACGTTCGTCGAGCCGGGCGGCAAGGCGCTCGTCACGAACGAGGAGGATCACGGCGACATCCTCTCGATCGACATCAAGACCCACCGCGTGACACGGCTCTTCGGCGTTCCCGGCATCCAGGCCGGACCCGGCGCGTCGGCTGGGCCGCCGAACAGGCTCAACTGGCCGGACGACGCATACGTCCTCCCGGACGGGACGCTCACGGTCGCCGACGCCTACCGCTGTCGCATCCTCTTCATCCGGAACCACCGGGTCGTGCGTCAGATCGGCCGCACGGACGCCTGCGTCCACGATCCGCCGCGGGCGCTCGGAGCCGTCAACGGCGACACGCCGCTCCCCGACGGGGGCGTCCTCGTCTCGGAGATCAACGGCTCCTGGATCGACTTCTTCAGCAGGACGGGCCGGCTGCTCCGGTCGTTCCAGGCGCCGGTGTCGTACCCGTCCGACCCACAGCCGCTGGCCCGCGGGCGGATCCTGCTCGCGGACTACGCGAGACCGGGCGCCGCGGTGATCATCGACCGGCACGGCCGGGTCCTGTGGCGGTACGGGCCCGCCTCGGGCTGGGGCGAGCTCGACCATCCCTCTCTCGCGATCGAGCTCCCGAACGGGAACATCGCGATCAACGACGACTACAACGACCGCGTAGTGATCGTCGACCCGCGGAAGCGGCGGATCGTCTGGCAGTACGGCCACCTCGCTCAGCCGGGCCGGGGCGCGAACCAGCTGAACACGCCCGACGGGATGGACTACATCCCGCTCGGCCCGCACGAGAAGCCGCTCTGGCAGCTCGTGCACCATCCGTAGCGCCGCTGGATCTCAGCCGCGGAACCCGTCAGCCCATTCCCGGTGGAAG
>VAXA01000035.1:1094-6893 GCA_005883365.1 Actinomycetota bacterium | reverse complement strand
CCCGCGCTCGCGCCGGCGTCAAGGCTCAGGCTGCGAAGACGTGGCCCGCGTTCTCCAGGGTGTCGGCGGCCCGGCCGAGGTCGGAGGAGCGGACGAGGACGTAGTCCGACTCGAAGGTCGAGATGACGAAGATCGGCAGGTCGGCCTCCGCGAGCGGCACGACGAGCGATGCGACGACGCCGCTGAGCGAGAAGTCGAGCGGTCCCATCACCTCGAGCACCGTCCAGCCGCGGTCGACACTCTCGCCATCGGGCACGTCGTGGTCGCGGCAGACGACCGAAACCTCGTGCTCGGTACGCGTGACCGAGCGGAACGGCCCGATGTCGACCCACTCCGGCAGCTCGGCGCCGGGTTGGAGACGAACCACGGCGTAGCTGTCGGGCAGCGTCCGGAGTTTCACGCCCGGACGCTACCGCGGAGTCGGCCCGGACCGCGCAGGTAGTGTCCCGCCGCTATGCCGCTCCCCGACCTGCTCGAGCGCCTCTTGACGACGCCCGGTCCCTCTGGGCAGGAGCGGGCCGCCGCCGCCGTCTGGCGGGAGGCGGCCGCCGCGGTCGGCGAGGTCTCGTCCGACGTCCTCGGCAGCTCGTGGGTACGCGTGCCCGGCGTAGCGGGAGGGCCGTCTCTCGCGCTTGTCGGCCACATCGACGAGATCGGCGCCGTGGTCACGCACCTCGGGGACGACGGCTTCGCGGCGCTGCGCCCGCTCGGCGGCTTCGACCCGCACACGATGCTGGGCCAGCGCGTCGACGTTCTCACCCGGGAAGGCGCGGTGCCGGGGGTCGTCGCGGGGCGGCAGCAGAAGCGGAAGCGCGGCGAGGACCGCAAGCCGCTCGACTACGACGACCTCTTCCTCGACGTCGGCGCGAAGGACGGCGAGGAGCTTCGGGGCATCGTCCGCCCCGGCGACGCTCTCGTCTGGCACGGCGCGCCTGTCGCGCTTCGCGGCAACCGGGTCGCCTCGCGTTCCTTCGACAACCGGATCGGCTGCTACGTCGCGCTCGAGGCCGCGCGGAGGGTCGGAGAGCGCGGCGGAGGCCCCGGGGACGTGATCGCCGTGGCCGCGGTGCAGGAGGAGGTGGGCGATTACGCTGGCTCCCGCACGGCGGCCTTCACGACCGAGCCGGACGTCGCGATCGCGATCGACGTCACACGGGCGACCGACGTTCGCGGCGCCGACCACGACGACGAGGGGAAGGTCGTGCTCGGCAGCGGCGCCACCCTGACGCGCGGTCCTTCGCTCAACCCCGAGGTGTTCGAGCTGCTCCACGAGACGGCTGAAGCGGAAGGGATCCCCTTCAGCATCGAGGTCTCGCGCGGGACGACGTACACCGATGCCGACGCCCTCTACCTCAGCCGCGCTGGTGTGCCGACCGGGTTGGTCTCCATCCCGCTGCGCTACATGCATTCGCCGATCGAGACAGCCGATCTCGACGACATCGATCAGGTCGTAAGGCTGATCGTTGCGTTCGCCTTCCGGCTCAGCGAGCGAAGCTTCGCTTCACCCGCTGGTTGACGGAACTCCGCGTCCGCGAGAGCGTGGTCTCGCGGACGCTTCGTGCTGTGTTGGTTTTCGATGCTCTGGATGGGTTGGCTGTCTGGTGCGCTCGCGCGCGGCGGAGGCCGGCGCGAGCGCAGTGCGGCCTGCGGCTAAGCCGCCGCTGCGCGGGTGTCTTAGCCTCCGGCCTTTCGCCTGGTTGTGGTTTCGAACGGTCTCGAGCCTTCACTGCGGCGAGGGCGGCGGCGTAACGGTGCGCGTTACGTCGCCGCCGGAGTAGCGGGCGCGCACGCCGCGGGCCTGTGCGCTCGCGACGGAAATGCGATCCCGAACCTTGCATCAGCCCCTTTTGCTTTCAGCACGGAGCCGGCGGGAGACCGCGCTCTCCCGTCGGCGGAGTTCCTTTGACCCAGCGAGCGGGTGCGCAGCACCCGCGAGCTAACTTTGGGAGTGTGAGCCGCTCCCTCATCGTCTCCGCGGTCCGGACGCCGTTCGGGAAGCTCAACGGCGGCCTCGCTGCGTATCCCGCGACCGAGCTCGGCGCGATCGCGATCCGCGCCGGCCTCGAGCGCGTCGGGCTCGAGGGGCGCGAGGTCGACTACGTGATCATGGGGCAGGTGCTGCAGGCGGGTGCCGGACAGGCCCCGGCGCGGCAGGCGGCGGTCGGAGGGGGGATTCCGATCGATGTCCCGTCCGACACCGTGAACAAGGTCTGCGCCTCCTCGATCCGCGCGGTCGAGATCGCGGACTCGATGATCCGTGCGGGCGACGTCGAGCTCGTCGTCACCGGCGGCATGGAGTCGATGACGAACGCGCCGTACGCGCTCCCGAAGGCGCGCAAGGGCTACCGGATGGGCGACGGGACGCTCGTCGATCTGATGATCTGGGACGGGCTGCGCTCGACGTTCGACGAGCTGCACATGGTGCAGCAGGCCGCGAAGGTGGCCCGGGAGCTCGGCATCTCGCGCGAGGATCAGGACGCGTGGGCCCTCCGCTCGCACGAGCGGGCTGCGGCGGCGCAGGATGCCGGCCGCTTCGACGACGAGATCGTTCCGGTCGGCGAGGTGACGGCGGACGAGTCGGTGCGACGGGACAGCACGTTCGAGAAGCTCGCCTCTCTCAAGCCGGCGATGGACCCAGAGGGCACGGTGACCGCCGGCAACGCGCCCGGTGTCAACGACGGCGCGTCGTGTGTCGTCGTCTGCTCGGAGGAGTTCGCCCAGCGGCGCGGGCTCGAGCCGCTCGCGACGATCGTGTCGCAGGGCTACGTCGCGGACGAGTTCGCCTGGCTCGCGCGGACGCCTGCGAACGCCGGCAGGCAGGCTCTCGAGAAGGCGGGCAAGTCGATCGGCGACGTGGAGCGCGTCGAGGTGAACGAGGCGTTCTCTTCCGTCGCACTCAACTCGGTCGCGATGCTCGGCGCCGATCCGGAGACGGCGAACGTCAACGGCGGCGCGGTCGCGCTCGGGCACCCGATCGGCGCGAGCGGCGGCCGCATCCTCGGCACGATGGTGCACGAGCTGCGCCGCAACGGCGGCGGGCTCGGCCTCGCCGCGATCTGCTCCGGCGGCGGCCAGGGCGACGCGCTCCTGATCGAAGTCTGAGACGATCGCCTTCGCAGCCGTTGACCCGGCGTCTCGGGCGAACGAAGATGTGGGCAAGGAGGCACCGGTGGAGGACAGGGACGAGCTGCTGCGGCTCGAGTACGAATACGCGTCGCGGCTGCTCGGAACGCTCACCGAGTATCGCTTCAAGCTCCTCGCACTCGTCCCGACGCTCTCCGGAGCAGTGGTAGCACTCTTGTCGTCGGGCCGAAGCGGCGTCGAGCTCCTTGCCATCGGCTGTCTCGGCGCAGTCGCAACCTCCGGCGTTCTCGCGTACGAACTGCGGAACGGCGAGCTGCGCCGCCGTGCCAGCGAGCGCGTGAACCGCCTCGAGTCCGTTCTCTTCTCCGAGGGCCCGCTCGTCGGGGGCTACGGCCGCACCCCGAAGCTCTTCGGTCTGATCCACGCTTCGCACCGCCTCGGCGTCGGACTCGTCTACGGCGCAGCCCTCGGAGGATGGACATACCTCATCGTCTGGGGTGCGCTCGCGGCCGTCGGTGCGCACGAGCATTCGCAGGGAATCGGGGTGGCGGTCGGCGCGGTCGCCGCCTTCGCGATCGTGCGAGAGGTCGTCGTCGCCCAGCGGAAGGATCCCAAGCCGGCGGCGGCTACGACCGCCGTGCCCTCCCCCTAAGTCGAGCCGCCGGACCTCCTGCGGGCGCCGCGGCGTATCAGCGGTGTCACTCCAAGGAGGAAGCCATGCGCAGGCTCTCGCTTTGCCTCGTCGCCGCCGTAGGCGCCCTCGTGGCCGTGCCCGGCGCGCTCGCATCCGGGCCGTCCTTCGTCACCCAGGGAGGCGCAGGCGTGGCGAGTCCCGACGGCGCGTTCCACTACGTCACCATCTCGGACGGAAGCCGAGCAACGCTCCTCGAAAGGGTCGAGGTCGCCCGGGGGCAGGTGAACTATTGGATCCGGCTCAAGGGTTCGTGGGGGACCCCCACGATCGGGAACGGAGCGACCGGACAGGGCCTCTCCCACGATGGCCGTACGCTCGTGCTCGCGTCGACCCCCGGGGCGCCGTATGCGTTGCCGAGCAAGTTCCTCGTCGTGAGCTTGCCCCGGATGAAGGTCGTCCGGACGATCGCGCTCCGTGGCTACTTCTCCTTCGACGCGCTCTCCCCGGACGCGTCGAGGATGTACCTGATCGAGTTCAAGCCCGGGCAAGCGGGAGACGTGAGCCGCTACATCGTGCGCGGCTACGACATGCGCACGAGCCGGCTGCTGCCCGGGAAGATCGCCGACCGGTCGGAGGACGAGAAGACGATGGCCGGCTATGCGATGACCCGGACCACGAGCGCCGACGGGCGCTGGGTGTACACGCTCTACCAGAAGCCGAACGGCGAGCCCTTCGTGCACGCGCTCGACACGGTGCATGCCGCTGCGTACTGCATCGACCTGCCAAAGAACAAGGGGCTCTACAACATCGTCCTCTCCCTCCGGAACGGCGGCCGGACGCTCGCTGCGCACTGGCGGAGTGGACGCCCGTGGCTGAACGTGGCCGTCGGCACCTGGCGCATCTCGTACCCTGGCGCCGGCTTCCCGTGGGTGTGGGTCGGACCGGCGATCGGCAGCGGCCTCGCGCTTCTCGCCGCCGGTGCCTTACTGCGGCGCCGCCGCGCCGAGAAACTCCAAGAGCACGCGGGACAGGAGCTCGGGCTCGCGTAGCGTCACGTAGTGATCGGAGTCGAGCTCGAGGTGCCGGGCGTCCGGCGCCTCGCGCTCGACGAGCGGTCCGATCTCGCGCATCCCCGGCGGGTCGTGCGAGACGGTGACGACGAGTGTCGGTATCGCCAGCTCGCCCAGCCGCTCCTTCGCCGGCGCGCCCGGAGGGTCGAGCGGCTCGAGCCCCCCGGGGAGCGCATTTGCCTCCGGCGTCGCGCGCCAGAGCTGCCGGATCCGGTCATCGGCTCCGAGCGGGGCCCACACCTCGAGGTCGATCGCCATGGCGGCTTCGAGATCGCCCGTGGCCTCGGCTGCCTCGTAGCGAGCGCCCTGTTCCTCGCTGTACGCGCCGCCCGGGTGCCCGCCGAGCCCGGGAGCGACGCCCGCGACCGCCCAGAGCCGGTCCGGGTGCGCGAGCGCAACGTCGAGAGCGACCTTGCCGCCGAGGGAGAGGCCGACCAGTGCTGCCCGCTCGATCCCGAGCGCGTCGAGGACGCCGACCACGTCTTCCTCCCACGACCAGGGCACCGCCGGCCCCGTCGAGCGGCCGAAGAACCGCAGGTCGCTGCGGATCGTGCGGAAGCGCCCGGCGAGGAACGGGACGAGCGGCTCCCAGAGACCCGAGTCGCCGAGCCCGCCGTGCAGCAGCAGCACGACCTCGCCGCTCCCGGCCTCGTCGTACCAGAGCCTGGCACCGTTGACGTCGACCGTGGGCACGGGGCGACGATAGCCTCCGCGCGGCATGGATTTCGAGCACGTCCTCGTCGTCGGCGCCGGCCAGATGGGCGGGGGGATCGCCCAGGTCGTCGCCGCCTCCGGTCGGCGCGTCTCGCTCCATGACGCGGCGCCGGGAGCAACCGAGCGTGGCCTCGCGACGATGCGGCGCAGCCTCGAGAAGCTCGCGGAGAAGGGCGGCGCCGACCCCGACGAGGTGCTCGCCAGAGTCGAGCCCGTCGACGACCTCGACTCTGCTGGCTTAAGGGGGGCCGACCTGCTGATCGAGGCCGTGATCGAGGACGCGGACGTCAAGCAGGA
>VAXA01000035.1:0-1057 GCA_005883365.1 Actinomycetota bacterium | reverse complement strand
CGGCATGCACTTCTTCAACCCGGTGCCCGTGCTGAAGCTCGTCGAGGTCGTGCGCGGCCTGGAGACGTCGGACGAGACCGTGGCCGCGATCGTCGCGCTCGCCGAGGAGCTCGGGAAGACGCCGGCCGAGGCGCGCGACCTCCCCGGCTTCGTCTCGAACCGGATCCTGATGCCGTTCATCAACGAGGCCGCCTATGCGCTGCTCGAGGGAGTCGCAGAGCCGGAGGCGATCGACACGATCGCGAAGCTCGGCTTCGCGCACCCGATGGGACCGCTGGCGCTCGCCGACCTGATCGGGCTCGACACGTGCGTCGCGATCATGGAGGTACTGCACGACGGGCTCGGCGACCCGAAGTACGCGCCGTGCCCGCTCCTGCGCCAATACGTCCAGGCGGGCCGCCTCGGCCGCAAGTCGGGTCGCGGTTTCTACGCTTACGACTGATGGACTTCGAGCTCGCTCCCGAGCAGAAGGAGATCCAGGCGCTCACGCGCGACTTCGTCCGCGCCGAGGTCGAGCCGCACGCGGCCACGTGGGATCGCGAGCACCACTTCCCGCGCGAGCTCTTCGCGAAGCTCGCCGAGCTCGGGCTGATGGGCGTCTGCGTGCCGGAGGAGTACGGCGGCGCAGGCGCCGACTTCGTCTCCTACGTCCTCGTGCTCGAGGAGCTCTCGCGCGGCGACGCCGGCGTGGGGGTCACGGTCGCCGTGCACACGAGTGCGGTGACGCTGCCGCTGCTCCGCTTCGGGACGGACGAGCAGCGCGCGCGCTTCGTCCCGCCTCTCGCCCGCGGCGAGCACCTCGGTGCCTTCGCGCTGACCGAGGCGGAGGCCGGCTCCGACGCAGGCGCCCTCCGCACGAAGGCGAAGCCCGACGGCGACGGCTGGCGGATCACCGGCGCGAAGCAGTGGATCACGAACGGCCGCCACGCGGGCACCTTCCTCCTCTTCGCGCGCACCGACCCCGAGACGCCGGGAGCTAAGGGCGTCAGTGCCTTCGTCCTCGACGCCGACCACGTGCGGGTCACGCGCGACGAGGAGAAGCTCGGCCTCAACTCCT
>VAXA01000036.1 GCA_005883365.1 Actinomycetota bacterium | reverse complement strand
TGCCGGACGACGAGCTGGTTCGCCGCTCGATCGCATACAAAGCGGCGGTCTGCTTGCGGGATCCCTACGAGCAGGGCGAGCGGGCCGTCCTCAACCTCGGCCATACGTTCGCTCACGCGCTCGAAGCGGCGGCCGGCTACGAGGGCGTGACGCACGGGAGGGCCGTCGCGCTCGGCCTGCTGGCCGCACTCCGGCTCTCCGGGCAGGACACTGGCGTCGTCGAGGACGTGCTGAAGCCGGAGCCTGTCCGCGTCGACCGTGAGCGCGCCTGGCAGGCGATGCAGCGCGACAAGAAAAC
The DNA here is from genome assembly GCA_005883365.1 of Actinomycetota bacterium. GTDB lineage: Bacteria > Actinomycetota > Thermoleophilia > Gaiellales > Gaiellaceae > Palsa-739. The sequence goes on along the minus strand of VAXA01000036.1, from coordinate 8,397 downwards.
ACGCGAAGGCGAGATCCGACTCGTCCTCTTCAACCTCGACGGCCGCCCGGAATGGGACGTCCGGGTCTCGGAAAGGGACATGCGGCGCGAACTCGATAGGTTGATCGCGTGAGGGTGCTCGTCCTGAACGGGGTCAACCTCGACGTCGTCGGGCGCCGCGACCCGAGCCTGTACGGCGGGATCACGATCGCTGAGCTCGAGAGCCGCATCTATGGCTGGGCGCGGGAGCTCGAGCTGACGGTGCAGTGCCGCCAGACGAACGACGAGGGCGAGTTCGTCAAGTGGTGCCACGACGCGTACGACACGGTCGACGGGATCGTCGTCAATCCGGCCGCCTGGACGCACTACGCGTGGGCGATCCACGACGCGCTCGAGCCGCTCACGATCCCGATCGTCGAGGTGCATCTCTCGAACGTCGACGAGCGCGAGGAGTGGCGGCGCAATTCGGTGGTCTCCGACCTGGTCGCCGCGCGCTTCATCGGCCACGGGCCCGACGGCTACAAGATGGCGCTCGAGCATCTGAAGGAGGTCGGCGGGTGAGCGAGCGGATCGAACGGCTGCGGGAGCTGCTCGAGGAGCCGCTCCTGATCACGAACCCCGTCAACGTCCTCTACCTCACCGGGCTCGACAGCTCGAACGTCGCGTTGCTCGTCGAGCCGGAGCGGGTGCGGCTCTTCACCGACTTCCGCTACATCGAGGCGGCGCAGGCCGTCGACGGTGTCGAGGCGGTGCAGACGAAGCGTTCCCTGATCGGTTGGCTCGGTGAACACCTCTCGGGCCGGGTCGGCTTCGAGGCGAACGTGCTCCCGTGGTCGTTCGCCGAGCAGCTGCGCGCGGGCGGGCTCGAGCTCGTGCCGCGCAAGGGTCTCGTCGAGCAGCTGCGTGCCGTCAAGGACGAGGGCGAGCTCGAGGCGTTCCGGCGCGCGTGCGCGATCACCGACCGCATGTTCGAGCGGCTCGTGAGCGAGGTGCCGTTCGTCGGCCGACACGAGCGTGACGTCGCCTGGGACATCACGAGGCTCTACCACGAGGAGGGGGCGGACGAGCCGGCCTTCGAGGCGATTGTCGGCTCCGGCCCAACAGGGGCGCGACCGCACGCGCGCGCCGGCGACCGCGTCATCGAGGCGGGCGAGCTCGTCGTGATCGACACCGGCTGCCGCGCCGGAGGCTACGCCTCCGACTACACGCGGACGATCGCCACCGGCGAGCTCGACGGCGAGATGCACGAGGCGTACGAGGTCGTCCTCGCGGCGCAGCAGGCCGGGCTCGACGCGATCCGGGCTGGCGTGACGGGGAAGGAGGCGGACGCCGCCGCCCGCCGCATCGTCGAGGAGAGCCCGTTTGCGGGCACGTTCGGGCACGGGCTCGGCCACGGCCTCGGGCTCGACGTCCACGAGTCGCCGCGGCTCTCGACCGAAAGCCCCGACACGCTCGCCGCCGGCAACGTCGCCACCGTCGAGCCGGGCGTCTACCTCGCGGGCCGCTTCGGGATCCGGATCGAGGACGACGTGATCGTGACGGCGGGCGGGATCGAGAACCCCGTCCGCGTCACGAAGGAGCTCGTCACGGTCTCGTAGCTACCATCGTCCGCCGTGGCCGAGACGGTCGACACGAACAGCTTCAAGAACGGGATGCACATCGAGCTCGACGGCAAAGTGTGGCGGATCGTCGAGTTCCAGCACGTGAAGCCCGGCAAGGGCGGCGCGTTCGTCCGGACGAAGCTCAAGAGCCTGGAGGCGGGCGCCGTCGTCGACCGCACATTCCGCGCCGGGGAGAAGTTCCCGCGCGTGCACACCGAGACGAAGAACGTCCAGTACCTCTACGACGACGGTTCCGACGTGCACTTCATGGACTCGGAGAACTACGAGCAGTTCGCCGTCCCGCGCGCCGACCTCGAGGACGAGCTGCCGTTCATGCAGCCGAACGCGACGGTGCAGGTGCTCGCCGTCAACGGGAAGCCTTCGGGCGTACAGATGCCGGCGTCGGTGGAGCTGACGGTCGTCGAGACCGAGCCCGGCGTGAAGGGCGACACGGTTTCGAACGTGACGAAGCCCGCGACGCTCGAGACGGGCGGCGTGGTCCAGGTGCCGCTCTTCGTCAACGTCGGCGACCGCCTCAAGGTCGACCCGCGCGAGAAGCGGTATATCTCGAGGGCATAGGCCCTCGAGACACGGCAACGGTGCTCCGCGAGCCGGAGACGCGGTCTCCGACTCGCTCCGCGCAGAAAAGCTTGCTTGCGTCTCGGGATGCGGAGCATTGCCGTCGAGGCGCGGCCGGTCGTGCACCTGCGGCGCAGGAGCGGCAGCGCGCCACGGCGGGCCTCCGCGGAAGCGGCGCTTCGCGCGTGCTTCCGCTCCGGCCTGGACGCCACCTTCCCACCGAGGAAGCACACAGCGGTTCCGAGGTACAGTCGCGCGATGCCTTCCCTAGCCGACACGACCATTCGCCTGCTCGGCCAGGAACCGCTCGCTGGACGCGTTCCCGTGGCGGAGCAGCTCCGGCTTGCCGAGATCCTCGACAAGGCCGGGTTTGCTTACCTCGAGGTCTCGGGCGGCGGGTGCTTCGACGCAGCCGTCAAGCGGGGGGTCGAGAGCCCGTGGGAGCGGATCCGTGCCCTCAAGGCGCGCGTCAAGACGCCGCTCGGGCTCGCACTGCGCGGCCGCTTCCTCGTCGGCTCCCGTCCCGTCGACGCCGATTTCGCCCGGCGTTTCGTCGCGACGGCGGCGGAGAACGGAATCGACGTCTTCCGGCTCCATGACCCGCTCAACGACGTCTCGAACCTGCGCGAGGCGGCGGAGGCTATCGTCGCGGCCGAGCGCGACTTCGAGGCCGGGCTCGTCTACAGCCCTGGGCGCACCGGCGAGATCGAGACGCTGATCGAGCGGGCGCGGATGCTGCCCGAGCTCGGCGCGGTGCGCGTCCTCCTCCACGACCCGACCGGCTCGCTGCAGCCGCACACGGCGGAGCAGCTCGTGCGCGCCCTCGCCGAAGCGAGCGGCCTACCCGTCGGGATCTACGTGCAGGGAGCCGGCGGCAGCGCTCTCGCCGCCGCCTTGGCTGCCGCCCGCGCGGGCGCCCAGGTCATCGCCTGCGCGATCTATCCGCTCGCGCTGACCCTCCACCGCGTCTCGGGCGAGGCGCTTGCGGAGGCGCTCAGCGGCATCGGCCTCGACCCGGGCGTCGACGTCGACCTCCTCTGGCAGGCGACGGACCTCGTCGACGAGCACATCGGCGACGAGCTCGTGACGCCGCTCGTGCCGCGCATAGCGGTGCTCGCAGCGCGCCACGACGTGCCGGCGAGCGTCGTCGCCGGGATCGACCACTCGCTGCAGGCGGAGGGCTCCCACGATCGGCTCGACGAGGTGCTCGAGGAGCTCGACCGGATCCGCGAGGAGACGGGCTGGCCGCCGCTCGCCTCGCCGATCGGCCAGGTGCTGGCCTCGCAGGCGATCATCAACGTCCTCTCGGCGAGCCGCTACCTCGTCGTCGTCGACGAGCTGCGCAGCCTCGTCTCCGGCGCCTTCGGCACGCCGCCGGCGCCGATCGACCCCGCCCTCGAGCGGGTCGTCCAGCTCACCGCCGACCCGGAGAGCGAGGAGGACGTCACGCCGCCGCTCGACGAGGTGCGCGAGCGCGCGGGGGACGTCGCGACAAGTGAGGAGGAGCTGCTTCTGCTCGGCCTCTTCGGCGAGGACGCGGAGCGGCTGCTGCGCGGAATCCGCAGCCGCGGCCGGCGCGACGACGACCTCGCGGGGATGGGCGAGAGCCGCACCCAGCGCATCCAGGACATCGTGCGGATCGTCCAGGAGTCTGGGATCGGCGAGGTGACCATCGAGGAAGACGGGATGCGGATCTCGGTTCGCTCGACCCCTGACCTTCCAGCCGCCGTGTCGGGCGAGGCGCCGCTCGCGGTGCGCGAGCCGGGAGAAACGGCTCCCGCCTCGGTCAGCGGCACCCTCGTCCGCGTCGAGTCGCCGATGGTCGGCACCTTCTACCGGGCGCCGCAGCCGGGAGCGCCCCCGTTTGTCGAGGTCGGCGACGTCGTCGGGCCAGGGCAGACCCTCTGCATCCTCGAGGCGATGAAGCTCATGAACGAGGTCAAGGCGGACGTCGAGGGAGTCGTGCGCGCCGTCCACGCCGAGAACGCGACGCCGGTGGAGTTCGGGCAGCTCCTGTTCGAGCTCGAGCCCCTCGTCGGCCGGCCGACACTCTAGTCGAGCTCAGTCGAGCCAACCGCCGTAGGCCACGTAGCGCCGCGGCGGAAAGCGGGAGTACGCCTCGTTCTGCGGCGTTCCCGGCTCGATACCCGCGCCGTACTTGAGCGCCGTATCGTTGACGGTGTACTCGCTCTCGCCCTCTTTGCCCTGGCGTTCCCCATCCGGGCCGATCTCCGTGTGGCGCTCACGCGCTCCGACACCGAAGACGACGCACCCCTCGGGCCCGCCGACGATCGTGTGCTCGGCGAAGGGGGGACAGTGGACGAAGTCCCACCGCCGCAGCGCCCGTTCCTGGCCCTCGATGATCAGCGTCGCCGTGCCCGAGAGGACCACGAAGTTCTCCTGGTCGCTCTCCCAGTGGTACATCGACATTGGCTGGCCCGGCCCGAGCACGTCGATCCCGATCCCGATCTGGTCGAAGATCGTGTCCCCGCCGAAGTTCGTCGACCGGCCGATGCCCTCGGACTCGCGCCAGCGGACCTCCTCTGCGTTGACGACGAACCAGCCGTCGCCCTTGTAGACGAGTCCGTGCTCGGTCTCCTCGAGCTGCGCCTCGGGGACGTCCATGGCCGGACCATAGACTCTGCCCGTGTTCAACCGTGTCCTCGTAGCGAACCGCGGCGAGATCGCCGTCCGCGTGATCCGGGCGCTGCACGAGCTCGGCGTCGAGGCGGTCGCGGTGCACTCGACGGCGGACGAGCAGGCGCTCCACGTGCGGCTCGCCGACAACTCGGTCCGGATCGGGCCTGCGCCCGCCGCCGAGAGCTACCTCAGCGTCCCCGCTCTCATAGCCGCCGCCGAGACGACCGGTTGCGAGGCCGTCCATCCCGGCTACGGCTTCCTCTCCGAGAACGCCGGCTTCGTCCGCGCCTGCGAGGAGAACGACCTCGTGTTCATCGGTCCACCCGCAGAGGTGATGGAGCGGATGGGGGACAAGGCGCGCGCCAAGGCCGAGATGCACGCCGCCGGCGTTCCGCTGGTTCCCGGCACCAACGTAGTCGCCGGGCCGGAGGACGCGCTTGCCGCCGCCGAGGAGCTCGGGTTCCCGGTGCTGCTGAAGGCTGCGGCCGGCGGCGGCGGCAAGGGCATGCGGGTCGTGATCGAGCCGAGCGCCCTCCACGGCGCCTACGAGCGCGCCGCGGCCGAGGCCCACGCCGCCTTTGGGGACGGCTCGCTCTACGTCGAGAAGGTGATCGCGCCGGCCCGTCACGTCGAGATCCAAGTGCTCTGCGATCACCACGGCAACGTCCTCACCTGCGGCGAGCGCGAGTGCTCGGTCCAACGCCGCCATCAGAAGCTGATCGAGGAGTCGCCTTCGCCCGCGCTCGACGACGAGCAGCGCGAGGCGATGGAGGCCGCGGCCGAGCGCGCCTCTCGGCACATCGGCTACCGCAACGCCGGCACCTTCGAGTTCCTCGTCGGGCCGGACGGCTCGTTCTCCTTCATCGAGCTGAACGCACGCCTCCAGGTCGAGCATCCGGTCACCGAGCTCGTCACCGGGCTCGACCTCGTCCGCGAGCAGGTCCGGATCGCAGCGGGCGAGCCGCTAGGGCACGGCGGCCGCGCGGGACCCCGCAACGGCCACGCGATCGAGCTGCGGATCAACGCCGAGGACCCGGCACGCGGCTTCGCTCCGGCGCCCGGGCGCATCGAGCGGTTCCGGCCGCCGCTCGGGCCCGGCATCCGCGTCGACACGTTCGTCGAAGATGGGACGACGATCACGCCGTATTACGACTCCCTGATCGCGAAACTGATCATCGTCGACGCGAGCCGCCGCCTGGCGATCGAGCGAGCCCGGCGGGCGCTGCGCGAGCTCGAGCTCGAAGGCGTCCCCACGACGCGCGAGGTCCTGGCCGAGATCCTCGACAGCGACGAGTTCCGCAGCGGTGAGTACTCGACGTCGTTCCTCGAGGAGGCCGGGGCGCGGCTGCCGGCGCTGGCGGGATCATGAGCCGGGTGCTCGTGCAGGAGAGCGGCGGCTCCGTCCGCGTGAGCGAGGCCGCGCTGACGGAGATCGTGCGGCGCGCTGTCTCCTCGGTCGACGGTGCGCGGCTGTGCAAGGGACGCCGGCGGCTCGGTGTCGAGTTGCAGGACGGCCGCGCCCGCGCCGAGCTGCAGCTCGCCATCGCGTACGGGCGTGTGCTCCCCGAGGTGTCGGCCGCCGTGCAGGAGCGGGTCGCTGACGCCCTCGCCTGCATGTGCGACGTCGAGGTCGAGGCGGTCGACGTGACCGTGGAGGAGCTCGAGCGTGCGCGATAGCGGCATCAGTCGCCGCGAGGCTCGTCGAGCCGCCGTTTTCATGCTCTTCCAGTGGGACGTCACCGGCCGGCCGCTCGGGTCGCTGTACGAAGGCGAGGTCGATGACTACACGCGGGAGCTCGCGGAGGCCGTGACCGAGCATGCTCCGGAGTTGGACGCACGGATCACCGCCGCCTCCGACGACTGGACCGCGGATCGCCTCGGCGCGGTCGAGCGCAACGTCCTCCGTGTGGCGCTCGAGGAGCTCGACGAAGGAGAGGTGCCGCTCGAGGTCGTCCTCGACGAAGCGGTGACGCTTGCGAAGCGCTATGCATCCGAGGATGCTGCGAGGCTGGTGAACGGGATCCTCGGGAGGCTCGCGCGGGAGCGGGAGCAAACGACGTGAGCAGCGACGAGTCGCTGACGCGGGCGGAGGAGCTGCTGGCGCGGGTCGAGGCGGTGCGCGCGGAGCTCGAGCAACTCTCGGAGGGAGAGGGCGGATCGCCGGAGCGGGCGATCGAGCTGCTCGGCGAGCTGTCGGAGCTCGCGAAGGCCGTCGAGGAGGAGCTCACCCGCGCGCAGCGGGCGGCGGAGGCGGGTGCCTGAGCTGCACAGTCCTGATGAGCTGAAGGCGCTCGTCGAGGACGCGCTCGAGCGGCTCGACCTCTGGCCCGAGCTCCACGGCCAGGCGACATCGGTGCGCTACGCGCTCGAGGTCGGCGGCAAGCGGGTACGCCCCGTGATAGCGCTGGCCGTCGGGGAGGCTCTCGGCGCGCCGGCGGGACAGGTCATGCCGGCCGCCCTGGCCGTCGAGCTCGTCCACACGTTCTCCCTCGTCCACGACGACCTGCCTGCGATGGACGACGACGAGGAACGGCGTGGCCATGCCTCGACCTGGAAGAAGTTCGGGGAAGGCGTCGGCGTCCTTGCGGGCGACGCGCTGCTCGCCGAGGCCTTCCGGCTCACGGCGCGCTACGAGTCGTCGGCCGTCGCGCGCGAGCTGGCCGAGGCGACGCTCGGGATGATCGGCGGGCAATACCTCGACACGATGGTCGACGGCTACGACCTCGCCGCGGTGCACCGGCTGAAGACGGGACGGCTCTTCTACGCGTCCGTGACGATGGCGCTCTGGGCGGCCGAGCTGCGTGAGGAGGAGCAGGCGCCGTGGCGGGGGTTCGCGGAGGAGCTCGGTCTCCTCTTCCAGATCGTCGACGACATCCTCGACGAGGACGGGTACGTACGCGAGCACGGGATGGAGGGAGCGCGCCGCTTCGTCGACGAGGCCGCGGAGCGCGCGCGCGCGAGGCTGACCGAGGTCGACGCGGACACGACCGTCCTCCGCGACGTCGTCGACGGTCTCGCAGTGCGCACGGCTTGAAGAAGCGGCTCGACGTCCTCCTCGTCGAACGCGGGCTGGCCGAATCGCGGGCGCAGGCGCAGGCGTTCGTGCTTGCGGGGCTAGTGCCGGGTTTCGAGAAGCCGGGCCAGCAGGTGGAGGAGGACGCCGCGCTCGTGGTCGAGAGCCCGCCGCCGTACGTCTCGCGCGGCGGCGAGAAGCTCGCGCACGGGCTCGACGGGCTCGGCGTCGATCCCGCCGGCCTCGACTGCGTCGACGTCGGCGCCTCGACCGGCGGCTTCACCGACGTGCTCCTCCAGCGGGGAGCGGCCCGGGTGATCGCGCTCGACGTCGGCTACGGCCAGCTCCACCCACGCCTTCGCGCGGACCCGCGCGTGACGGTGCTCGAACGGACGAACGCGCGCACGCTCACGGAGCTCCCGTTCGAGCCGCAGCTCGCGGTCTGTGACGTCTCCTTCATCTCGGTGCGCCTCGCGCTCCCGCCGGTGCTCCGACTCTGCGCGCCGGAGTGGCAGGCGGTAGTGCTGGTGAAGCCGCAGTTCGAGGCGGGCCGTGCAGACGTGGGCAAGGGCGGGGTCGTCCGCG
>VAXA01000214.1 GCA_005883365.1 Actinomycetota bacterium | reverse complement strand
TCGTCAAGCTCGCTCTCGGGATCGGGCAAGTTTCGAACGAGGTGCTGATGTGCGCTGCGGTCTCGGCGGGAACCATGTTCGTCGCGCTCGGCCTCGCGCGCGCCTGCCGCAGCGAGTCGGCGCTGCTCGCGCTCTACGGCGGGGTGGTTGCGCTCTACGCGCTGGTCATGGTCCGGCGGCCCGAGTGGCAGGCGGTCAACCCGTTCGGCCCCACCCAGAACTCGCGCTTCTGGGGATTCGGCAACCAGGTCGAGACATTGCTGCTGGCGCCTCTTCTGCTGGGGGCGTTCCTCGCGCGGCGGCGTTTCGGGCTACTGGGCTTCGTCCTCTTCGGCGTCTTCGGCCTCGTTGTGATGACGGACAACCGTCTCGGCGCGGACGGCGGCGGCGCGATCGTGCTCGGGATAGCGCTCGCGGTCCTGGGGATGCGGCTGTTCCGACTTGGCGTGAGCGGCTTCGTCGGCATGCTCGCCTCCGCGGCGGTCGCCGTTCTCTGGATCGTCTCCCGCGGTCTCGCCCAGCCGGGCCCGAACCACCTGCGCAGCGCGTTCTCGCACAACGGTGGCGGGCTGCTCGGGTCGCTCGAGAGCCGCGTCCCGCTCTCCTATGTCCCTGCGCTCCATTCGTGGCAGCTCGTCATGCCGCTGCTGCTCGTGCTCGCACTCGCGTTCGCGCTTGCCTGGCGAGGCGCGAGGCAGCGGGAGACGCGGGACGTCCTCCTCGCCTTCGGCGTCGCGATCGCGACGTCGCTACTGATCAACGACTCCGCTGCCTACGAGCTCGCGGCTGGAATTGCAGTCGTCGGCGCTTTCGCCCGCTTCGCGCCCGGCCCGGCGCCGGCGCGCTCGCGCGTTCTCGTGCCGGCGAAGCTCGAGCCCGAGCCGGTGCCGAGCGAGGTTCCGCGGAGCTAGTAGCTTCCTGCGGCGCTGGTACCGTCCGCAGCCGTGCCGATCTACGAGTACCGCTGCCCGAACGGGCACCACTTCGAGCGTTTCCAGGCCATGACGGCCCCGGCGCCGCAGAAGTGCGACGTCTGCGGTGCGTCTCCCGTCGAGCTCGTCCTCTATCCGATCGCGATCCACTACAAGGGATCCGGCTTCTACACGACGGACTACGGCAAGGGGAAGGACGCGAAGAAGGAGGGCGGCGACGGCGGCTCGTCCGGTGGTGAGAGCAAGGCCGGCGAGAGCGGCAAGAGCGATACGAAGCCGGCGGAGAAGAAGGCCGCCGCCGGCGGCGACTGACGGCGGCTGCGTTCAGTAGTTGCTGTTCGCGCCGACGATGCAACCCGGCGCGTATGGCTCACCCTTCGGCGGCGGCTGCGGCGCCGACCGTCCCAACACCTCGTCGATCACCCGGATGTTCTCCGAGCTGCCGATGATGTAGGCGCCGCCGCCGATCGTCTCGGAGGTCCCGCCGAGTCGGCAGTGGATCGACTTGCCCGACCGGAACTTGACCCAGGAGAGCTGGAGCAGCTTCCACGTCGAGAGGTCGGTGGCGATCGGCTTGAGCAGCGAGTTGCCGTCGAACGGAAGCGAGAAGAAGAGCGAGGGGCTCGAAAGCTTGTTCAGCGTCGCCTGCTCCACGAGCTGCTGGTCGTGCTGGCGGTCGAAATCCGTCCACGACGGATCGAGGCTGTTCTCGCGGATGCGGGAGAAGATGAGGGCCTCGTGCCCGCTCAGATGCGTCGGGCCCTTGTGGAAGCGCCAGCCTTTCCACTGGAGGCACCGCTGCTGCGTCGAGTAGGGGCAGTCGAACCGGTTCGAGACGATGTTCTCCGGCACGTTGACGGTGATCCCGCCGATCGCGTCGATCAGCTTCTCGAACTGGTTGAAGTCGACGATCACGACGTGGTTGATCGGCATCCCTGCGCCGACGAGCTTGTCGACGGCGCGGATTGCGAGCCTCGTGCCGCCGTACTGCATCGCCGTGTTGATCTTCTGGTAGCCGTAGCCCGGCACATACGCGCGCAGGTCGCGCGGGATCGAGAGGTAGTAGAGCCGATGCCGGCCGGGATCGGTGTGGAGCAGCGTGATCGAGTCGGAGTGCTGGTCGGCCCCGCGGCCCGCACTTCCCCTGCCGGTCGCGTGGTCGGTGCCGAGCAGGAGGATCGTCGTCGGGGTGGAGAAGAGCAGGCCGTTGTCCGGCGTGAGAGCGGGTCGCACGTTCTTCGGGAGGCGCGCGTTGGCGTCGCTCACTCCGCTCGAGACGGAGAGGTACCCGGCCAGGCCCCAGACAGCGAAGAAGAGGATCAGGCCGAGGATCGCGACGAGGATCCAGCGGCGGCGCGTCCATCCGAGCCAGAGGCGGCGGCGCGGGCGCCGCTCGACGATCTTGCCGGGACCGCTGCCGTCGCTGCGGACGGCCCTCCGCGCCTCCCGGTCGTGGCGCGCGAGCGGCACTTTCCCCTTAGCTCGGCCGCCGCGATAGACGCGATACGGCTTCTCCCCGGAGGCGGCCATGCGGAGGTTTACGGTACCCACTGTGCAGGCGGGCCATGCGATCGGGGTGGACCTCGGCGGCACGAAGATCCTCGCCGGCGTGGTGGCCCGCGACGGGAGCGTCGTGCGCCGGCACGAGCGTCCGACGCCGCAGGACTCGCAGGAGCACGTGCTCGCCGAGCTCGAGGCCGCAGTCGCCGAGCTGCTGGACGATTCGGTGGAGGCTGTCGGCTTCGGGGCGCCCTCTCCGATCGACCAGGCGCGGGGCGTCGTCGTCCGCTGCGTCAGCATGCCGCTCGAGAACGCGCCGCTCCGCGACCGGATGCACGAGCGGTTCGGCGTCCCGGTCGGGCTCGACAACGACGCGAATGCCGCCGCCATCGGCGAATGGCGGGCGGGGGCAGGGCGCGGGGAGGACGACGTCGTCATGCTCACCCTGGGAACCGGCGTCGGCGGTGGGGTCATCTCCGGCGGCAGGCCCTTCCGAGGCTGGAACGGCGCCGGCGCCGAGCTCGGCCACGTCGTGATCGTGCACGAGGGCCGGCCCTGCCAGGGCGCCTGCACCGGTCGGGGCCATCTCGAGGCGTACGTCAGCGGAACGGCGGTCACCGAGGCGGCACGCGAGGAGTTCGGCCCTTCGGCGGACGCGCACCGGCTCGTCCGGCTCGCGAACGAGGGCGAGGCGAAGGCGGAGGAGCTGCTCGCGGAAGTCGCTCGCTACCTCGGCTCCGGCATCGGCTCGTTCGTCAACGTCTTCGGGCCGGAGGCCGTCATCCTCGGCGGCGGCTTCGGCGTCGCCGCGTACGACTACCTGCGTGGGCCGGCCGAGGAGGTGACGCGGCGCGAGGCGCTGGAGCCGATGCGGAGCACTGTGCGGTTTGCGAAGGCCGAACTCGGCACGGCCGCGGGTCTCATCGGCGCCGGCTTCGTCGGGTTCGAGGCCCTGGACGCGTGATGCCCGGGGACGCCGTCCTGTTCAGGAGCATCTACGGCGGCCATGTTCGTTGGTGTTTTCCGGGTCGTTACGTGGGCGACTGGCAGGGCCGTCACGGGGTCTACTGCCAGCCCGGCAACGAGGGCAGGAGCCTGAGGAGGTCACCCGACGGCCGCTACCTCGAGGACTGGGCAGGCGGAGTGTCTCCCTTCGCCGAGGTCTGGGAGAAAGGGCCGGTCCTTCGCTTCATGCGGCCGGGCGACGCGCACACGATCGAGCTCTGCTGGGACCCGGATTGGCGGTTCGTCTGCTGGTACGTGAACCTCCAGGCTCCCCTCGTCGTACACGGGGATCGTTTCGACACCACCGATTGGGCACTCGACGTCGTCGTGCATCCTGACGGAACGTGGAGGTGGAAGGACGAGGACGATTTCACGGAGGCACAGGCGCTCGGAATCCTCGACGAGGTGGCCGCCGCGGAGGTGCGAGCCGAGGGCGAGCGGGTCGTCGAGGCAAAGCCGTGGCCGACCGGGTGGGAGGACTGGCGCCCGCCGGCGGAGTGGGAGCCGCTGTCGCTGCCCGAGGACTGGCATGTCGTCTGAGCCCGAGCACGTGTGCCTTGTTCCGTTTCCGGAAGTTGCGGAGGTCGTCGAGCCGTGGCTCGAGCACTCGGCCGGGGCGAGGCCGTCGCACGGGATTCCGCCGCACGTCACACTCCTTTCCCCGTGCGCACCCGACCCGAACGGCGTCGGCGATGTCCTCGCGGATACGGTGGCGTTCGACGTCGACTTCCGGGAGGTGCGGCGCTTCCCCGATGTGGTTTACCTCGCGCCCGAGCCGGCGGAGCCCTTCGTCGAGCTGACGCGGGCGCTGTGGCGTCGCTTCCCCGGCTGGCCGCCATATGAGGGAGCGCACCCGACTATCACTCCGCACCTCACGGTGGCGTGGGGAGCGAAGCTCGACGAGGCGGAGGCGAAGGTCGTGCCGCGGCTGCCCCTGCGCGGACGCGCGCACGAGGCGGTGATGCTCCGGCGCGCGGAGCCGGCCCGTTGGGAGCCGGTCGCGCGCTTTCCCTTCATGGAGACCTGATGCCGCTCGCGGTCTGCGCGACGCCGATCGGCAACCTCGAGGACGTGACGCTGCGGGTCCTGTCGGAGCTGGCTGCGGCCGACGTCGTGCTCTGCGAGGACACGCGCCACACGCGAGTCCTGCTCGAGCGACACGGGTTGAGGGCGCGTCTCCTGTCGTACCACGAGCACAACGAGGCGCGGCGGACGGCGGAGCTCCTGCCGCGGCTCGAGGCGGGGGAGCGGGTCGCCCTCGTCTCGGACGCCGGCCTGCCGGGCGTGTCCGACCCGGGCGCGCGGCTCGTGCGTGCGGCACTCGACGCGGGCGTCGACGTGACCGTGCTGCCGGGGCCGTCGGCCGTGGAGACGGCGCTCGTCGCCTCCGGACTCGTGTTGGAGCAGTACCGCTTCCTCGGCTTCCTCCCCCGCGGGGAGAAGAGGCTCGCGGGGTTGTGGGACGAGCTGCAGGCGTGGCCGTGGCCGGCGATCGCCTTCGAGTCGCCGCAACGGCTCCCGGCGACGTTGCGCTCGCTCGCAGCCGCCGATCCGGAACGGGACGTCGCCGTCTGCCGTGAGCTGACGAAGCGGTTCGAGGAGGTCGTGCGGGGGGCTGCCGCTGCACTCGCGGAGCGATTCGACGCGCCGCCGAAGGGCGAGATCACGCTCGTCTTCGGGCCGGCGGCTGCGCGCGAGGAGGGCGGCGAAGTGGAGGAGCGCGCGCTGGCGGCTGTGGCCGAGCTCGTCGCGGCGGGAGTACCGCGGAGGCGGGCGGCCGAGATCGTCTCGAGCCTCGCCGGCATCTCGCGGAACCGGCTCTACAAGCAATCGCTGTAAGCAGATTTGACAACCTGGATCGGCCGCGCTACTCTCGCCTCCTGTTGCTTGTTTCGACAACACTCGTGTCGCGGCTCGTTCTGCCCGTCCTCGTCTTCCTGGCGTGGGCGCCGGCGGCACATGCGTGGACCTGGCCTGTCCAAGGCCCGGTGCTGCAGCCGTTCGTCTACGACGAAGCGCACCCCTACGCCTCCGGTCAGCATCGCGGCATCGACATCGGGGCTGACACCACGGGTGAGAGCGTGGTCGCGCCGGCGGCGGGCACGGTCGAGTTCGCGGGCACCGTGCCGACCAGCGGCAAGTCGGTGACGATCGAGACGCCGGACGGGTATTCCGTCACGCTCACGCACCTCGGGTCGATCCTCGTCTCCAAGGGCGCCCCCGTCGCCGAGGGGGAGACCGTCGGGACGATCGGCCCGAGCGGGACGGCCGAGGTGGATGGCCCGTACGTCCATCTCGGGATTCGCGTCGCGGCCGACCCGAACGGCTACATCGATCCGCTCAGCTTGCTGCCTGCTGCCGCCGCCGCGAGCCCTCCGACGGAGAGTGTTTCCGCGCCGTCGCAGCCGAGTGCGGGCGGCGGGTCAGCGGCGGCGCCCGCGAACGCGCCGGCACCCGCGGCGCCGGCAAGCCCGTCGGTTGCGACCACGCGAGGATCGACCGCGGCGCCGCGCTCAAGGCGTGTCTCGCACCACGCACGAGGACGGACGCAGAAGCCCGGCGCCGAGGTTGAACCGCAGCAGTCGGCGCAACGGCCGGTGTCTCACCCTGCGACGGCCGGGCGGAGAGTGCAGCAGCGCGCCCGGATGCCGCACCGTCGCCCGAGCGAGCCGGCGAGCTCGTCGCACCGGGCGGTCGTCGAGGTGGCGGCTCCGCGCGAGCCGACCGGTCTCGACGCCAGCCACGAGTTGGAACCGAGCATGCACGTCGGCGCTCGGTCCCGGAGCTCACAGCCTGAGACATCGGCTGTGCCGCTACCGCTCGTCTGCAACGGAGCGGCCGCTCTGGTCGCGCTCGCGGCAGCGTTCGCCGCGGCGCGTCGCCGGCGACGCGACCTTGCGAGCCGGGCGGGGGCGCAGGTTCTCCAGCTGCCGCGGCCGGTGGTTTGCCGGCGCTGGCGGCACGCGGCCTGAAACCCGGAACGGCGCCAAGGTCGGCCGCATCCCCGCTCGTATCATGGTCGCGTGCGCTTCTACCTCACCACGCCGATCTATTACGTCAACTCGACCCCGCACATCGGGCACGCCTACACGACCGCGATCGGCGACATGCTCGTCCGCCACCAGCGGCAGCGCGGCGCCGACACCTTCTTCCTGACCGGAGTCGACGAGCACGCGACGAAGGTCTGGCGCGTCGCGCAGGAACAGGGGCTGGAGGCGCAGGAGTACGCCGACCGGATCGCCGTCCCGTGGCGGGAGCTGCCGGAGCGGATGAACGCCTCGATCGACTTCTTCATCCGGACGAGCGACGAGGGCCACAAGCGCTTCGTCCGCGATTTCCTGCAGCGGATGTACGACAACGGCGACATCTACCAGGACGTCTACGCCGGCTGGTACTGCGTCGGCTGCGAGGAGTTCAAGAGCGAGGAGGAGCTGACCGAAGACGGCCTTTGTCCGATCCACCTCACGAAGGCGGAGTGGATCGAGGAGAAGAACTGGTTCTTCCGGCTCTCCGCCTACCAGGACAAACTGCTCGCGCTGTACGACGAGCGGCCGGATTTCGTCCGCCCCGACTTTCGCTACAACGAGGCGCGCTCGTTCATCGCCGGCGGCCTCCGCGACTTCAGCATCTCGCGCGCCGGCCAGCCGTGGGGAATCCCGCTCCCCTGGGACGAGAGCCAGGTCGCCTACGTCTGGGCCGACGCACTCGTCAACTACCTCAGCGCGCTCACATATGCACGCCCGGGCGAGGACCTGCGCGAGAGTTACTGGCCTGCCGTGCATCACCTGCTGGCCAAGGACATCCTCCGCTTCCACTGCGTCTACTGGCCGGCGATGCTCCTCTCCGCCGGCTACGAGCCGCCGCAGCAGCTCTTCGTCCACGGCTACCTGCTGCTCGACGAGCGCAAGATCTCGAAGTCGCTCGGCAACATCGTCGAGCCCCTCGAGCTGATCGACGTGTACGGCTCCGATGCCGTCCGCTACTGGATGGCCCGCGCGATCTCGTTCGGCCAGGACGGGAGCGCCTCGATCGAGGGGATCCGTGAGCGGTACGAGAACGAGCTCGCCAACGACCTCGGCAACCTCCTCTCGCGCACGACCGCGATGATCGCGCAGTACCGGGACGGGAGCCTGCGCCAGGGCGACGCCGAGCCCCCGCTCGACCTGGCGGGGCTCGGCGCCGACGTGGCCGAGCGCCTCGACCGCTTCGACGTCACCGGCGCGCTCGACGCCGTCTGGGAGCGCGTGCGTGCGCTCAACCAGTACGTCACCGCCGAGGCGCCGTGGCAGCTGGCGAAGGACGACGCGAACCACGCGCGGCTCGACGGGGTTCTCTACAACCTCGTGGACGGGCTGACCGCCCTCGCCGTCGCGCTCGCTCCGTTCATGCCGGAGACGGCGCCTCGCATCCTCTCGGCGCTGAACCAGTCAGAGGATCTGGCCTGGGAGCGCGTTCGCAACGGGGTGGCGGAGGAGATCGACGGGATCGCAGCCGCACAGCCGCTCTTCCCGCGGATCGAGCTGCCGGCCCCTGCGTGATCGACACGCATGCGCACCTCGCCGCGCTCGACGACGCCGACGAGGCAGTCGCGCGTGCCGCCGAGGCGGGCGTCACCCGCATCCTCACCGTCGGCACCGACGTCGACGACTGCCGCCGGGCGCTCTCGCTCGCCGAGCGGCACGAAGGCGTGTTCGCGATCCTCGGCATCCACCCGCACGAGGCGGGGACGGCCACGACGGACGATCTCGCCGCGTTGCGCGACCTTCTCGAGCACCCCAAGGCGGTGGCGGTGGGCGAGACCGGGCTCGACTGGTACCGGGACTACGCTCCGCACGACGCACAGCGCCGCCTCTTCGCCGCCGAGCTCGAACTCGCCTCCGAGCTTGGCAAGCCGGTCGTGATCCACACTCGCGCGGCCGACGACGACACGTTTGCCGCACTCGACGACTTCACCGGCACCGTCGTCCTTCACTGCTTCTCCTCGCCGCGAATGCTGCCGATCGCCCTCCAGCGGGGCTGGTACGTCTCGTTCGCTGGCAACGCGACCTTCCCGAAGGCCGTCGATCTCCGCCTCGCGGCG
>VAXA01000215.1 GCA_005883365.1 Actinomycetota bacterium | reverse complement strand
GCAGACTTCTGCAAGCACGCCCGCGCCGGTGACGGCGCTCGCGGCGCCCGTGTGGACCGTGCCTCTTGCCACGGAGGGCCATGGGAATGGGAAGGCATTCGGGCACGTGCGGAAGATCGCGTCGCTGCGCGCCAAGACGCACGGCCGCCCCGCGGACGTCCCGCCTGGGCCGCCGTCCGTCCCGCCGGGGCAGGCGAAGGCCGGCCAGGACGCGGGCGAGAGCGGCGCCTTGAAGGGCCGAGGAGGCGGGAAATAGGCGCCAGACCCGGCAGGGTCCGGCTCATCGCCGCGCTCCTGCTTCTTGCGGCGCCGCTCGCCGTTGCCGCCTGGGGGCTAGGAGGCTATTCCGCCCAGCGTGAGCGCAGCAACGCGGACGCCCGGCTGGCCGAGAGCCTCAACTCTGCGGGCGAGATCTACCGCAACCTCGTCTCCGCCGCCGACGCGGCGGCGAGCAGGCTCGCGAGCGAACGGCGCCTGCAGCTCGCGTTCCTCCGCGGCGGGCCGCGGGTGCTCAGCTGGAGAATGCGCCCGGGCGGCGCCGTCGTCCGTTGGCGCGGCGCCGTTCCGGCAGCTGCGGCGGTCCGTAAGGTCGACGTCACCTCCAAGGGGCGCACGGTCGGCGAGGTGCTCGTCTTCCTCCCGCTGGATCGCCCTCTCGTCGCCTGGCTAACGCGGAAGACCGATCTCGGCGACCGGCGGCGGATCGGCCTAGCTCGCGCCGGCAATCTCGTCGACGCGGAGCGGACCCTTCGGATCCAATCCGGGACGCTGCAGGCAAACGCCGACGACATCCGCCTGGGCGGTCTCGGCTATCGGGCGGTTGCGGAGGATCTTGGCGGCTCCCCGAGCCGGGTCAAGCTCGTGACGCTGGAACGCAGCTCCTACATCGATTCGCAGGCGAATACCGCTCGCTGGCGCGTGATGGGCGTCGGGTTCGGCCTGATCGCGGCGCTCCTCGCGCTGGCCTACGCGGTGTCGCCGTCGATCGCCCGCAGCCGGGTGTCGAGGCAGGAGCGCGCGCGCGCCGAGCGTGTGCTGGCCCGCGTAGGCGACGGCGTCTTCCTGGTCGACCGTGACGGCGTGATCCAGCTCTGGAACCCGGCGGCGGAGGCGATCACCGGACTTCGCGCAGACGCGGTCTGCAACCGTCCGGCGGAGGAGACGATTCCGGGCTGGCCGGCCGTTGCGGCCAGAATTCCGGTGGCCAGGCGGCCCGGCGACGCCGACGATGCGTCGAGCGCCGAGACGGTGCCGCTGGACGTCGGCGGGCGCGAGGTATGGCTGTCGATCGTCGGCGTCACCCTGGACGACGGCACCGTGTACGCGTTCCGCGACGTCACCCGTGAGAGGCGGCTCGAGGAGCTCCGCTCACAGTTCGTCGCCACGATCTCGCACGAGCTGCGCACCCCGCTCGCCTCGCTGCACGGGGCCGCCTTGACCCTGCTCGAGCGCGAGCACGACCTGAGCGCGCCGACCCAGCACGACCTGCTCGACATGATCGCGGTCCAGTCGAGGCGGCTCGCCGACCTAGTGGAGGAGATCCTCGTTGCCGGCCAGCTCGACAGCGGCTCCCTCACCGTCGTCACCGAGCCGTTCGACCCCGAGGAGCTCGTCTGGACGGCCGCCGCGGCGGCGCGTCTCCGGGTCGGCGACGACACGACAATCGACGTGTCGATTCCCGCCCTGATGCCGAAGGTGGTGGGCGACCCGGGACGTACACGCCAGGTGCTCATGAATCTCGTCGACAACGCGATCAAGTACTCGCCACGCGGCGGACGAATCGAGCTCGGCGTCGAGGCGGACGACGTGCACGCACGCTTCACCGTCCGCGACGAGGGCCTCGGCATCCCGCTCGGGGAGCAGGAGCGGATCTTCGAGAAGTTCTATCGCCTGGATCCGGACCACCGGCGCGGCATCGGCGGCAGCGGTCTCGGGCTCTACATCTGCCGCGAGCTCGTCCGCTCGATGAACGGCAGGATCTGGGTCGAGTCCGACCCGGGCCAGGGAGCGACCTTCACCTTCGAGCTCCCGGTCGCCGGGCGCGTCACGGCTCCGGCGTGACGGTCGCCGCGACTTCAACGATGCCGAGCAGCCGGGCCCGTCGCCGCCGGCTCGTAATCCAGCCCTCTAGGAGGGCGGAGCGCAGCGTGGCTCGTGCTTCGCCGCGAGCTCGAGCAGGAGCGCGTGCAGCGTCTCTCGCTGCTCGGCGTCGAGCGGCGCGAGGAACTCCTCCTCCACCCGCTGCGCGAACGCGCGCAGCCGCCCCAGGGTCTGCTTGCCGTCGCCCGTGAGGCGTACGAGGTGGCGCCGGCGGTCGTCGGGGTCGCGCTTGCGCTCGACGAGCCCATGCTCTTCGAGCTCGTCGAGCAGGCCGACGAGCGTGCCGCGGTCGTAGCCGAGCGCGTCCGCGATCGCGGCCTGCGTCTCCGGCATGCCCTCGTCGAGCAGCGCGAGGATCGCGTAGTGATACGGGTTGAGGCCCTCCTGCTCGTAGACCTCGAGCGAGCGGCTCTTGGCGGCGAAGCCAAGCCGCTTGAGCAGGAAGACGTTCGACGCCACCAGCTCGGCGGGAAGCCGCGGGGTCGTCTTTGTATCGATCTTTGTGTCAATGCTCATCTCGTGGAATATGGTAGCGCGACCAAGCGTTCCTCTCGTGTATAGTTGATACTACCAACGATTGGAGGACGTGCTTGATTCCCATGCTTCAACCGAATTCTCCGCGGCGGCGCTGGAGCGCCCTGGCCCTCATCGTCACCGCACAGTTCATGGTCATTCTCGACGTGGCGATCGTGAACGTCGCCCTCCCCTCGATCAAGTCGGATCTCGGCTTCTCCCAGACGGGGCTCCAGTGGGTCATCACCGCCTACGCCATCCTCTTCGGCGGGACACTGCTGCTCGGCGGCCGGCTCGCCGACCTGCTCGGCCGCCGGCGCATGTTCGTGGCCGGCCTTGCGCTCTTCGCTGCGAGCTCGCTGCTCTGTGGCATCGCCTGGTCGTCCGGCTCACTCATCGGCTTCCGTGCAGTGCAGGGACTGGGAGGCGCGCTTCTCGCTCCGGCTGCGCTCTCGCTCCTGATGACGACGTTCGCCGAGGGCCGCGAGCGCAATCGCGCGCTCGGGATCTACGGCGCGGCCTCGGGTAGCGGTGCAGCCGCGGGCGTCCTGCTCGGCGGCGTCATCACCTCGTACCTCGGCTGGTCGTGGATCTTCTTCATCAACGTCCCGGTCGGACTGGCTGCGATCGCGCTCACGCCGTTCCTCCTGCGCGAGAGTCGCGCCGATCTTGCGCACCGGCATTTCGACGTTGCAGGCGCTACCTCGGTGACTGCCGGGCTGATGCTGCTCGTCTACGCCCTGACCCGGGCGACGACCGACGGCTGGAGCTCGCCCGTCACGATCGGCCTGCTCAGCGGCGCTGCGGCGCTCATCGCGGCCTTCGTCGCGATCGAGTTGCGCTCGCGGTCGCCGCTCCTGCCGTTGCGGATCTTCCGCTCGCGCACGCTCTCCGCCTCGAACGCCGCAATGGCAATCGTCGGGGCGGTCGCCTTCTCGGAGTTCTTCGTCCTCACGCTCTACCTGCAGGACGTCCTCCACTACTCGGCCGTGCAGACCGGCGTCGCCTTCGTGGCCTTCGCCCTGACGGTCGTCGTCACCTCGAACGTCGCGCAGGTCGTGGTCGGTCGCGCCGGGATCCGGGCGACGCTGACCGCCGGCCTGGTCATGGCCGCGGTGTCGGTTGCGCTGCTGACGCGCCTACCGGTGGACGGCCACTACTTCTGGGACATCTTCCCGGCCTTCGTGCTCGGCGGCGCGGGGATGGGCTTCTCCTTCGTGCCGATCACGATCGGGAGCCTGACCGGCGTCGAGCGCGCGGACGCCGGTGTCGCCTCGGGGCTCGTGAACACGAGTCGCCAGATCGGTGGCGCGATCGGCGTCGCGACGATCAGCACGATCGCTGCGACCGCCGCCTCCGGCTATGCGCATGCCCACGCGCTGTCGGCCGCGAGTGCGCCCGCGACGGTCGACGGCTTCCAGGCGTCCTTCGACGTCCTCGGCGGGCTGCTCGTCGCGGGGATCCTCATCGTCGCGGTCTTCCTCCGGCCGGCGCGCGAGCGGATGGAGGAGGCCAAGGCGCCGGAACTGCAGGAGGCGGCGTGACGAGTCGCCAGGACCGCACGCTGCACCGGCGGCGCGTCGACGACCTGCTTCGGCAGATCGACGCCCAGCGACGGCAGCAGCTCCTGCTCGAGGCCGCCGGCGCCCAGGCGCCCGGCCTCGAGCGGGAAGCCGAGCACACGCGGCAGCAGCTCGTCGAGCTCGTCGGTTAGCCGAGTGGAGCCAAGCCCGAACGGCAGTGGACCGATCGCCTCCGGCGCCGCACCGCCCGGGCGCCCCCCGACGCAGAGTGAAAGCGCGCGGCTACCCTCGCCCGATGGCCGCTCCCGCCAGTCCCTCCCTCTCGGCCTCGCAGCTGGCGAGGCTGGCGGAACTCGGCGAGGAGCGCACGGCACGCATCGGTGAGGTGCTGTTCAGGGTCGGCGACGAGACGTATCCCTTCATCGCGATCCAGGAGGGCGAGGTGGCGATCCTCGACGCCTCGGGCAACGAGATCGTCCGCCACGGCGTGTCGAGCTTCCTCGGCGAGCTGAACCTCCTGTCCGGCCAGACCGTGTTCCTCACCGCCGTCGTGACGCAGCCGCTGCGCTACGTCGCAGTCGACCGGGACGTCCTGCGGCGGATGTTGTTCGACGACGGTCCGCTCAGCGACCTGGTCCTGTCCACCTTCATGGCGCGCCGTGAGGCGTTGCAGCGTGTCGAGGGTGTCGGCATCGAGATCGTCGGGCCGCGCACGTCGGAGGCGACGATGCGTCTGCTCGACTTCGCCCGGGCGAACCGCCTGCCGTTCACCTGGCGCGACGAGTTGCCGTCCGGCGGCGAGAAGCCTCCGCTGGTGCGACTTCCGGGCGGCGTCGAGCTGAAGCGACCGTCGAGCGGTGACGTGCTACGCGCACTCGGGATCGGCCGGGAGCTCGAGCGCCGCGAGGAGGTCGACCTGCTCGTCGTGGGCGGGGGGCCTGCCGGGCTTGCGGCGGCCGTGTACGGCGCTTCCGAGGGCCTCGACACGCTCATGGTCGAGAGCACGGCGCTCGGCGGCCAGGCGGGATCGTCGAGCCGGATCGAGAACTACCTCGGCTTTCCGGCCGGGATCAGCGGCGCCGAGCTCACGAGTCGCGCGGTGTCCCAGGCGCGGAAGTTCGGCGCGCGGCCGGCCACCCCATATCGCGCCGTCGCGCTCGAGCCGGGCAGCGGCCGCCACGTCGTGCGCCTCGAGGAGGGACATGAAGTCGCCGCTGGCGCGGTTGTTCTCGCCACCGGCGCCGAGTACCGGCGGCTTCCCCTCGACGGTCTTTCCGAGTACGAGGGCACGAGCATCTTCTACGCGGCCGGGCCGCCCGAGGCGCAGCTCTGCGGCGCCTCTCGGGTAGCGGTGGTCGGCGGCGGCAACTCCGCCGGCCAGGCCGCGGTCTGGCTCGCCCGCGGTGGCGCTCTGGTCACGCTCCTGCACCGGCGCGCGGACCTGCGCGAGACGATGTCCGACTACCTCATCCACGAGCTCGAACGCTCGGGCGTCGCCGTCCGCGATCGCAGCGAGATCGCCGAGCTTCACGGTCGTGACGGACGCCTCGAGGCGGTGACGCTCACGAAGGGAGAGCGCCTGCCGTTCTCGTTCGTCTTCCTCTTCCTCGGCGCGCGTCCGTGCACCGAGTGGCTCGGCGACGCCGTTTCGCGGCATGCGGACGGCTTCGTCCTCACCGGTGACGCGGCCGGTGCCGCGAACCTGCTCGAGACGAGCGTGCCCGGGATTCTCGCCGCCGGCGACGTCCGATCGGGCTCGACGAAACGCTGCGCAACGGCCGTGGGAGAGGGCGCGATGGCGGTGCAGTTCGTGCACGAGCATCTCGCGGCGCAACTCGCGGGAGTCCGGTGAGCGCGCGCGACTGCACCCACCTCGACGAAGTCG
>VAXA01000213.1 GCA_005883365.1 Actinomycetota bacterium | reverse complement strand
AGTGGCCACGGCTGTCGCGGTCGTGCCGATGTGGCTGCCGGAGCGCGCCTCCCGCGAGGCCGGTCGGATCGACTTCGTCTTCTGGTTCGTGATCGTGATCTGCATCGTGATCTTCTCGCTCGTCGCGACGGTGATGATCTACGCGGTCGTCCGCTTCCGCGTGCGGGAGGACGACTTCGAGGACGGGCCGCCGGTGCACGGGCACACGGGGCTCGAGATCACGTGGACGGTCATCCCGTTCGTGCTCGTCACCTCGATCGCGATCGTCAGCGCGATCGTCCTCTCGCGGAACGACGCACAGGCGCAGGACACGCTCCGCGTCAACGTCACGGCCCAGCAGTTCACGTTCACCTTCACGTATCCCGACGCGAAGAACGTCACGAGCCCGGTGCTCCGGCTGCCCGAGGGGCGATCGGTCGAGCTCTACATGCGGTCGCTCGACGTGATCCACTCCGTCTTCGTCCCGCAGTTCGGTCAGAAGGAGGACGTCGTACCCGGGCTCGTCACGCAGCTGCACATCACGCCGGACCGTCTCGGCACCTACCCGGTCGAGTGCACGGAGCTGTGCGGGCTCGGGCACTCGCTCATGCGCACGCAGGCGATCGTGATGAAGCCCGCCGCCTTCGAGACATGGCTGAGGCAGCAATCCACCCAGCAAGCGAAGAAGGGATGACGCAAGCGTGACGACGACTGCCGGGACCGCCCACGACGTCCACCAGGCGCCGACTGGAGGCGGAGGGTGGCGGGGGCTTCTCCTCCGCGGAGGGCTCCTGCGGGGGGCGTGGATGTTCGTGGCGTTCGGCGGCCTCGGCTTCGGGCTCGTCGTCCTCGCGCGCTGGGGCGGCGGCTGGCATCCGATCCTCGCGACCGAGCCGCTCGTCCTCGTGGCGGCCCTCGTGACCGCGCCGATCGGGTTCCTTGCCGGGATCGGCGCATTCGACTACTGGGCGTACTACGCGATGGGCTACCCGACCCGTGCCGAGGACCACTCCGGACACGGCGCGAAGAGCTGGCGCGACTACCTACGCGTCAACACCGACCACAAGGTGATCGGCGTCCAGTACCTCGTGACGACGGTGT
Organism: Actinomycetota bacterium; assembly: GCA_005883365.1. Lineage (GTDB taxonomy): Bacteria > Actinomycetota > Thermoleophilia > Gaiellales > Gaiellaceae > Palsa-739. The sequence continues at coordinate 7,137 of VAXA01000213.1, read as the reverse complement.
TCTTCTTCCTCGCGGGCGGCCTGCTCGCGCTGCTCGTGCGCGCCGAGCTTGCCAAGCCGGGCATCCAGTATTTCGATCCGCAGACGTACAACGGCCTGTTCTCCGTCCACGCGGCGCTGATGATCTTCCTCTTCGTGATCCCGGCCTTCGCCGGGCTCGCGAACTTCGTCGTGCCGCTCATGCTCGGCGCGGCGGACATGGCCTTCCCGCGCCTGAACGCGCTCTCGTTCTGGCTGCTGCCGATCGCCGGGATCATGATGCTGAGCTCGTTCTTCATGCCGGGGGGCGCCTTCGCCTGCGGCTGGACGGGCTACGCGACCCTCTGCTCGAGCCACCAGCCGATCGGCGCGATCTTCTTCAACCAGGGCGTCCAGTGGGCCGGCGCGTCGTCGATCATGACCGCCCTCAACTTCCTCGTCACCATCATCACGATGCGGGCGCCGGGGATGACCTTCTGGCGGATGCCGCTCCTCGTATGGGCGAACTTCACAACCTCGCTCCTCGTGGTCATCGCCACGCCGTTCATCGCGGGATCGCAGTTCTTCTCGATGTTCGACCACGTGATGCACACGTCGTTCTTCAACCCGGTCGGCGGCGGCTACCCGCTCGGGTACCAGCACATCTTCTGGTTCTACTCGCACCCGGCCGTGTACATCATGATGCTGCCCGGCTTCGGGATCATGAGCGAGGTCATCTCGGTCTTCAGTCGCAAGCCGATCTTCGGCTACCGGCTGATGGCGCTCTCGCTGATGGCGATCGTCGTGCTCGGCTTCTCGGTCTGGGCGCACCACATGTTCGTGAGCGGCATGTCGTCGTGGCTCCGCGTGCCCATGATGATCACGACGCTGCTCATCGCCATCCCGACCGGGATCAAGATCTTCAGCTGGCTCGCGACGATGTGGGAGGGGAAGCTCCACTTCCGCACGCCGATGCTGTTCGCGCTCGGCTTCCTCTCGATGTTCGTGATCGGCGGGCTGTCGGGCGTCATGCTCGGCGCCGTCCCGATCGACATCCACGTGAGCCAGACGTACTTCATCGTGGCCCACATCCACTACGTGCTCTTCGGCGGCTCCGTCTTCACGATCTTCGCCGGCATCTACTACTGGTTCCCGAAGATGACCGGGCGGATGTACGACGAGCGGCTCGGGAAGCTCCACTTCTGGCTCACCTTCGTCGGCTTCAACCTCACCTTCTTCCCGATGCACATCCTCGGCACGGAAGGGATGCCGCGACGCGTCGCCGACTACCTGCCGAAGTTCGCCGACCTGAACATGTTCATCTCCCTCGCCTCGTTCGGGCTCGGCGCGTCGGTGATCGTCTTCCTCTACAACATGATCACGAGCTGGCGCTTCGGCGAGATCGCGCCGGCGAACCCGTGGCGCGGCATGACGCTCGAGTGGCAGGTCACGTCGCCGCCGCCGATCTTCAACTTCGACGAGATCCCGCAGGTCGTCGGTTCGCCGTACGAGTACGGCGTTCCCGGCGCACAGCACGCCGTCCTCGCGCCGTCGAAGGCGCGCGAGATGGAAGAGGTGCCGGTGTGACGCACCTGCTGGTCGTCGCGAACGAGACGGTCGACGCGAAGGCGCTGCGCGACGCGCTCGCGGCCCGCGGCGACGATCTCCGGGTCACCGTCGTCTCGCCGGTGAACGAGCCCCAGCGCGGCTACGTCGTCTACAGCGACACCCGCCGGGCCTCGGCGAGTCGCCGGCTCGAGCGGGCGCTCGGCCACCTGCGGGAGGCCGGCATCCCCGCCGACGGCTACGTGGTCGAGGCGGATCCCGCGGCCGCCGTTCGCGACGCGCTGGCCCAGCTCGAGCCGCCTGTCGACGGGATCCTCGTCTCGACGCACCCCGAGGAGAAGTCCGGCTGGCTGCGGCGCAATGTCCTCGACCGCATCCGCGCCGCCGCGGGCCCCATTCCCGTCGAGCATCTCGTCGCGGGGGCCGACGGGCCTGCCGAGAAGAACGTGCTCGTGATCGCGAACGAGACCGTGGTCGGCGAGCCGCTCCTGGCGAAGATCCGCGAGCGCGCGACTGCCGGCCCGGCGAGCTTCCTCATCGTCTCCCCGCAGAGCGACCCGACGGCCGGCGAGCACCCCGAGGCCGAGCGGCGGCTGAGGCGCGCGCTCTCCCAGCTGCGCGGCGAGGGGATCGACGTTCACGGCCAGGTCGCCCATCCCGATCCGTTCAGCGCGGCCATGGAGGCCGTGCACGACGAGCGCGTCGACGAGATCGTCGTCTCCACCTTCGAGCCGCTCAGCTCCGGCTGGCTGCGCAGGGACATCGTCGAGCGGCTGCGCAAGGAGACGGGCCTCCCGGTCGAGCACGTCGTCGTCGAGAAAGCCGAGAGGGAGGTTCCGGCATAGCCAGCTACTCCCACGCCGAGCCGGTCGGCCACGACGAGCACGAGCATCACGGCCCGCCGGTACCGCACTACAGCTCGCGGATCAGGCCCGAGACCCTCGGCATGTACCTCTTCATCGCCTCGGAGATCATGCTCTTCGGCTCGTTCTTCACGGCCTATTTCTTCGTCCGGATCGTGAACGGGATACCGTGGCCGACGCCGCCCTACCACCTGCCGGTCTTCGTCGCGACGATCAACACGGTGATCCTGATGACGTCCAGCGCGACGATGCACTGGGGCACGCAGGCGATCAAGCGCGGGAACGTCTGGGGGATGAGGGCCGGGCTGCTGCTGACGTTCCTGATGGGCACGGCCTTCCTGACCTCGCAGATCTTCGAGTACATGCGGGCCGGCTTCAACACCTCGAACGGCGCCTTCCCGACGATCTTCTTCTGCCTCACCGGCCTGCACGGCTGCCACGTGTTCGTCGGCCTCTCGATCCTGCTCTTCATGACGATCCGCGCCTTCCGCGGGCACTTCTCCGCGGAGCACCATCACGGCGTCGAGATCGGCGGGATCTACTGGCACTTCGTCGACGTGATGTGGATCGTCGTCTTCACGACGGTCTACATCCTCTGACGAGCGGGTAGAGGGCCGGAGATGCGCAACCCACTCCGCAGTGAGGCCGAGGCGTACCGCTTCCTCGGCGTGGTGATCGTCGGCGCCGCCGTGATCATCGCGGGTGCGTACATCAACACCTGGCTCGGCGTCGCGGTCGCCGTGCTCGCCTTCGCGGCGCTCGGGCGCTGGCTGGTGCACGAGCCCGTGCCTGGGGCCGCCGATCCTGCGCGGGTGGTCGCGTCGGGGACGCCGCCGGGAACGTACCGGGTCCTCGTCGTCGCGCCGCCCGGGACCGAGACGGTGACCGTGCCGGACGGCGCGGAGGTGCTCGTCGTCGTGCCCGCGCTCGCCTCGACCCTCGAGGCGCTGACCGGCGCGGTGGACGATCGCCGTGGCGACGCCGAGGCGACCGCCGCTGCGCTGGAGGCGCGCCTGCCGGGGGCCCGCGTCGAGGTCGGCGCTGACGATCCCGCGCTCGCGGTCGAGGATGCGTTGCGCGTCTTCGGCGCGGACGAGGTGCTCGTCGCCGGCGACGGCGGGATGGTCGACGCGATCCGCGAGCGGGTCGCGCTTCCCGTCTCGCGCCTCTAGCCGCCGTTACTTCTTGCCGGCGACCGAGGAGACGTACTTCGCGACGGCCTGGATCTGCGCAGGGGTCAGCTTTCCCTTGAAGGCCGGCATGATCGCGCCGCCGTTGGTCACCTGGTGGACGACGACTGCGAGTGCCGGCTTGAGCTGGTCGAGGTCCGGCCCGACCGTCCCGCTCGCGCCGGCCGCGGCCAGTGTGTGGCAGCCGGCGCACTGGCTCTTGAAGATCGCGGCGCCGCTCGTCCCGACGTTCCCCGAGGCTGCCGACCCGCCGGAGCCCACGACCGAGGCGACGTAGGCGGCGACGTCGATCGCATCCTGGCCGGTGACGAGGTTCGCCGGCATCGGCGTCTGGTTCGTGAACTTCGTGTTCGTCGTGTACGTGGCGACCTGGCCGGAGCCGAGCCGGATCTGGTCGAGCACGACGTTCTCGATCGTGCTCTGCGCGTAGCCCTGTTTGCGATCCGCCCCGAAGGCGTTGTCGAGGTTGGGGCCGATCGTCCCACTCGCCCCCGCCGCCGCGAGTGTGTGGCAGACGGCGCATTTCTGGGTGAAGAGTTGCTGGCCGGCCTGCGTGTCCGGCCGTTGCGCACCGCTTGCCACGCCGCCCGTGCCGCAGCCGGCCGCGAGCAGCGCCGCCGCCGCGAGCCCTGCCCCCAAGACCCCGACCCGGTGCGCCTGCCTCAACCCTGCGGGACCCCCACCGCCGACAACGCCTCCTCACGGGTGGGATAGATCGTGAAGACCTTGTCGAGGCCGGTGATCTCGAAGATCTTCGTGATGTTGCGGTCGTTGCAGACGAGCGAGAGCTGGCCGTCATTCGTCCGCAGCCGCTTGACGCCGCCTACGAGGACGCCGAGCGTCGTCGAGTCGATGAACGTCGTGCCGCTGAAGTCGACGACGACCTCCTTGCCGCCCTGTCCGATCACTTCGAGCAGCTGCTGCTTGAACTCGGGCGCCGTGTACAGGTCGACCTCGCCGGTGAGTGAGATGACATACGCGTCACCGCTGAGCTGCTCGGTCTTGATGTCGAAGTTCATGCGCGGATCCCCCGAAATCGTTCGCCGGCCTCTGGCGGGCCGGTCGAGGGTGAGTCTATCCGCGCGGCCGAAGCCGCAACCTCGCTACTTCTTGCCGTACTTCGGCTGCTACTTGCCGCCGGACTTGACCGTCGGCTGACCCTGGGAAAGCGCCTTGATCTGCGCCTCGATCTGGGCTCGCTGCGGCGAGTTGGGAGCGAGCTTGAGGTAGCGCTTCCAGGCCGCGATCGCGACGTCGGCCTTGCCGGCGTTCGTCGCCGCGGTCGCGAGCTGCTGCTGCGCCGTCGCGCTGCGCGGGTGGATCTTCGCCGCCTTCTGGTAGTCCGTGACCGCGGACGAGAGCGCGGTCGTCGCCTGCTGGTAGAGCACTGACGTCTGGCTCGACGCCTGCTGTGAGGCTGCCTGGTACGCCGCGTTCGTGCCGACCGCCGTCGCGAGCGTGCCGCTGGGCAGGAAGGCCGCGCTGGGGTCGGCGAGCTGAGCCGCCTGCTGCGCCGACTGGTATCGCGTCGCGTACGTTTGTGCCTGCGACAGCTCGAGGCCTCCCAGCTCGGCCCACCCGTTGGCGTCGTTCTTCCTCAGCTGCAGATAGCGCTGCAACGCGCTCATCGCCTGCACGACTTGGCCCTTTGTCTCATAGGCGGTCGCGAGGTCGCGGTACCCCTTCACGGGATGATTCTTGATCTCGCCGTTCGCCTTCGAGACGGGATCGCTGCCGCTGCCGAACAAGCCGGAGTACAGGCCGCTCAGGCCGCCGGTGCCCGAGCCGACGCCGACCCCGGCGAAGGTCAGTGCGAAGACGAGCGCGAGCAGGGCGTACAGCCACCTCTGCCCGCGGCGCAGCCGCATGAAGAAGAGCTGCTGGTTCGGGTTGCCCCCGCCGCTGTGCCCTCGCCGGCGGCGCCCGCGCACGGCCTTCGCCGGCTGCGCCTTCGCCTTCGCCTGCTGCTTTGCCTTGACCGCTGCGCGAGCCATCAGCCGCCCAGAGTAGCCGAGGCCGGAGCGGCTTTTGCCTGCCGCCGCTCGAAGAAGAAGGCGAGCCAGATCGACCCTTCGAAGAGCGCCCACATCGGCAGCAGCTCGAGGAACGTCGTCACGGGATCGGGGCCGGGCAGCGCGAGGGCGATCGCCGCCGTCACGAGATAACCCACCGAGCACGACGAGCGGCGTCTGGAAGACGAGCACGATCCCGACGAGCACGGTCGCGACGAAGTTGTAGTAGGAGGACGCGCGGGGCAGGATCAGGAAGTTCTTGGTGTCGTAGTTCGTGAGGAAGTGGACGGCCCGCGGCAGGAGGACCCAGTAGCCGAACGCGACGCCGGCGGCGGCCAGGACGACGGCGAAGAACGCGAGGCCGAGGACTTTGCGCTCGGCGGCGGGGTCGACGGCCGGGGCGAAGAAGAGCCAGAGCTGCCAGAGCAGGACCGGCAGCGCGAGCACGAAACCGGCGTAGATGCAGACGGTCAGGGTGACGGTGAACGGCTCGGCGACGCCGGTGGTCAGCAGCCGGTGGTGGTTCGCCGGCAGCGGCCGGTTGAGCCAGTCCAGGATGTGTCCGTGGAAGACGAAGGCGACGACCGTCCCCAGGACGAGCGCGCCGAGCATGACGACGACCCGGCCGCGCAACTCCTCGAGGTGCTCGCCGAGGGTCGCCTCCTCGGCGTGGCCGAGACGGCGCGGAAGCCTCGCCATGTCCTTGCTAGACGGTCTCGCGCTCGGTCGGCGTCGCCGTCGTCGGCGTCGCCGTCGGCTCGGCGGGCGGGAGCTCCGGCGGCGCGTCGGAGTCGGCCGGGGAGTGGCCCGTGACCGCGTCCTTGAACTCGCGCATGCCGGACCCGAGCGCCTTCCCGATCTCCGGCAGGCGCTTGCCGCCGAACAGGAGGAGAGCGATCAAGAGGAGCAAGACGATGTGCCAGGGAGTCTGGAAATACCCCACGCGTGCAGCGTAGCGCGCCTGCGGCGGAGTTTGTGGCCGGACTTGGGCGGAGAGGGCTCAGCTAGACTGGGCTTCGTTGGGTGGGCGGGGCGAAAGCCCCGTTCTTTTCGGGGAAACGAGGACTGATTTCGTGGCATTGCTGAAACTGGAGAACCTGCACGTCGCGCTCGAGGACGGCACCGAGATCGTCAAGGGCGTCGACCTCGAGGTCGACACGAACGAGGTGCACGCGGTCATGGGGCCGAACGGCTCCGGCAAGTCGACCCTCGCATACGCGCTCATGGGCCACCCGGCCTACGAGATCACCGAGGGCCGCCTTCTCTTCGACGGGGAGGACGTGACGGAGCTCGGCGCCGACCAGCGCGCGCAGCGCGGCCTCTTCCTCGCCTTCCAGTACCCGCACGCGATCCCCGGCGTCACCGTGACGAGCTTCCTGCGCAGCGCGATCAACGCCGTGCGCAAGGCCCGTTCGGGCGGCGTCGACGACCCGGTCGCGATCCCCGAGTTCCGCAAGGAGCTCCTCGCGCAGATGGACCGCTTGAAGGTGAGCCGCGAGCTCGCGTCGCGCTACCTCAACGACGGCTTCTCGGGCGGCGAGAAGAAGCG
>VAXA01000212.1 GCA_005883365.1 Actinomycetota bacterium | reverse complement strand
GGCGCGCGCTCGAAGCCCTTCCGGAGCGTGAGCGGCGGATCCTCGAGCTGCGCTTCGGCTTTGAGGGCGAGCCGTGGACCCTCGAGGCGATCGGCAACGAGCTCGACCTGACGCGAGAGCGGGTGCGCCAGCTCGAGGGCCAGGCGCTCTCCCGCTTGGGCGCCCTCCGAGACCTCATCTCCGTCGCAGCCGCTTAAGTAGCAGCAAAGCCTGGGCGTCACCTTCCGCTTGACCGCGCGGGACAGATGCGATTGGCTCTCGGGGAGCGGAGCGGAGTATCCTCCCGCCTCGACGCGATCAAACGGTCCAAGGAGGAGCAACACATGGGCAAGAGACGCATGAGGTGGCTCCTATTGGGAGTCTCCGTCGCGGCCGTCGCAGTGGCTGCCGCGCTCGCCGCGAGCGCCTATGGCGGCAGCAAGTCAAGCGGGATCATCATCGACGGGACGACGGGCACCGTCGTCAACATCGACCCGGCGAACGAGTACGACTACGACTCGTTCGCCGTCGACCTCAACATCTTCCAGGGGCTGTACGGCTTCCCGAACGGCGCGACGCTCAAGCCCGTCCTCGCCACGGGATGCAGTCACTCGACTGATCTCAAAACATGGACGTGCCAGCTCCGGCACGGTGTCAAGTTCTCCAACGGCGACCCCATGACGTCGGCGGACGTGAAGTACTCGTTCGACCGCGTCGTGAAGATCAAGGGCGACCAGGGCATCTACACCCTGCTCTCCGACCTCAAGAGCACGACTGTGAAGGGGAAGTACACGGTCATCTTCCACCTCAAGTCGCCCTTCTCGGTTTGGCCGTACATCCTTTCGACGAACGCCGGTTATGTCGTCGACAAGACCGACTTCCCGGCCGACAAGATCCTGGCGAACACCGACACGGCGCACATGATCGGCACCGGTCCATACGTGCTGACCAAGTTCACGCCGAGCCAGCAGGCGGTCTTCACGGTCAACAAGAACTACTGGGGACCGGCGCCGAAGAACGGCGGGCTCATCATCAACTACTTCTCGAAGTCGTCGACGATGAAGCTGGCGCTCCAGCAGGGCTCGATCGACATGGCGTTCCAGACGTTCACGCCGACCGAGCTCACGGCGATGGGCAAGCAGAAGTCGCTCGTCGTCCATTCCGGACATGGTGTGGTCATCCGCTATCTCGTGTTCAACGTGAAGCGGCCGCCGTTCAACAATCTCAACGTCCGGAAGGCGATCGCCTACCTGATGCCGCGGCAGACGATCGCGAGCCGCGTCTATCACGGCGCCGTTGCCCCGCTCTACTCGATGGTGCCGAAGGGCCTGCCGGGCCAGACCGACGCCTACAAGGCGGTATACGGAGCGAAGCCGAACGTCGCGAAGGCGAAGGCCGCGATGAAGGCGGCCGGCGTGAAGACTCCGCTGAAGATCACGCTCTGGTGGACGCCGTCGCACTACGGCGACGCGTCGGCCGACGAGTACGCGGAGATCCAGCGGGCGCTCAACGCGTCGGGTCTGTTCAAAGTGACCCTGAAGTCCGCCGAGTGGGCGCAGTACAGCGGTGCGCTCGGCAAGGTCTACGGGGCGTTCCAGCTCGGCTGGTTCCCGGACTATCCGGACGCCGACGACTACACCGTCAGCTTCTACCAGACCGGTTCCTTCTATAACAACGGCTACAGCAGCAAGAAGATGGACGGCCTGATTGCGAAGGAGCGGGGCGCCAAGACGACTGCCTCGCGGTACTCGTACCTAAAGAAGATGCAGGTCCTCGGGGCGAAGACGCTGCCGACGATCCCGTACTGGCAGGGGAACATGATCGCGGTCAGCAAGAGCAGCGTGAAGGGCATCGATTCGACGCTGGACGCCGCGTACTACATGCGCTTCTGGCTGATCTCGAAGTAGCTCTACACATCGACTACGGCAGGGGCGCCTCTACCCGGGGCGCCCCTTCCTGCAGAATCTGACGCACGTGACCGGCACCTCTCTCAGGACGTACCTCATCACGCGCCTCGCGCTCGTCGTGCCGATGGTCTTGATCCTGCTCACGCTCGTCTTCCTCCTTCTGCGCGTCGCGCCGGGGAACCCGATCCAGGCAGCGCTCGGCGGCCACGTCCCGCCCGCGTACGTTCACCAGATCGAGCACCGCCTCGGCTTCGACAAGCCGCTCATCACCCAGTACGGCGACTATCTCTGGAACATCGTGCGGGGCAACCTCGGCACGACGATCACCGACAACCGGCCGCTCTCCCAGATCATCAAGCAGAACGGCGCGGCCACCTTCGAGCTCACGTTCTTCGCGATGCTCATCGCGATCGTCGTCGGCGTAGTGGTCGGCCTTATCGCCGGCCGCTACCGCGACACCCCAGTTGACATCGCCGGGCGCCTGTTCGGCGTGATCGTCTACGCGACGCCTCCCTTCTTCCTCGGGCTGATGGCGCAGCTCGTCTTCGGCGTCTGGCTCGGCTGGCTGCCGACGTCCGACCAGGCGAGCCCGCTCACGCAAGCGCTGCTGCAGACGCACACGAACATCTTCCTCGTCGACGCGATCTGGGACGGCAGCTGGGGCGCGCTCTGGGACATCGTGAAGCATCTGATCCTGCCGGCGACGACGCTCGGCCTGATCACCGCGGGGGTCTTCATCCGCCTCACGCGCATCAACGTGATCCGGACGCTGCGCGACGACTACATCGAGGCGGCACGCGCGCGTGGTATCGCCGAGCGGCGGGTCGTCTTCTTCCATGCCTTCAAGAATGCGCTCGTCCCGGTGATCACGGTCGTCGGCCTCAATCTTGCGATCCTGCTCGGCGGCGTCGTGCTTACCGAGACCACGTTCAACTGGCCCGGCATCGGCCATGAGCTCGTCATCTACCTGGAGAATCGCGACTACGCCGGGGTACAGGGAATCATCGTCGTCTTCGCGCTTGTCGTCGTCGCGGTGAGCATCCTCGTCGACTTCCTCAACGCGTTCGTCGACCCGAGGATCCGGTACTAGCATGGCGTTCGCCCCCGCCGCTCCCCGCACCCCGCACGGTCGCGCGCGCCTGATCGCCCTCGGCCGTGCGACGAAGCCGATTCGTGAGGCGAGCGGCGTGGCCCGCGCCATGTTCTGGAGCGGGGTCGTCATCACCGTCTTCTTCATCCTCCTTGCGCTTCTCGCGCCGCTGATCTCGCCGTACAACTTCACCCAGTACAAGTCGGATGGGCACCGGTTCGAGCAGTTGGCGCATCCGTCGTCGGCGCACCTGTTCGGAACGACGGTGCAGTCGGTCGACGTCCTGTCGCGCGTGATCTACGGCACTCAGACGGAGCTGGAGGTCGTCGCCATCGCGCTTGCGATGTCGCTGGTGGTCGGCGTGCCGCTCGGCCTGATCTCCGGCTACTTCGGCGGGATCCTCGACCGCTTCCTCGTACTGATCATGGACGCGATCTTCGCCTTCCCCTATCTGCTGATCGCGATCGTGATCGCGTTCGTGCTCTCCACCTCGAGCATCGGCGGAGGGATCCTCACTGCCGCGATCGCGATTACCGCCGCGTATGTCCCCTTGTACTTCCGCGTCGTCAGGAACCACGTGATCAGCGTGCGAGAAGAGCCGTACGTGGACGCCGCGCGCGCCCTCGGCGCGCGCCCGCGCACCGTGATCCGCAAGTACGTCTTCTTCAACGTCGTCCAGAACGTGCCGCCGATCGCGACGCTGAACGCGGCCGATGCGATCCTCCTCCTCGCGGCGCTCGGCTTCCTCGGCTACGGAATCCAGCCCTCGCAGGGTGCCGAGTGGGGCTACGACGTCTCGCGGGCGGTCACGGATGCGTCTTCGGGCATCTGGTGGACGGGCCTCTTCCCAGGCCTGGCGATCGTCCTGCTCGTCACGGGGCTGACCCTTGTCGGCGAGGGCCTGAACGAGACGATCAATCCCGTGCTCCGCCGGCGCCGCTTCGGGCGTTTCGAGTTCGAGCCTGTCCCCGGTCCGACCGAAGAGGCCGAGTGACCGACGCGATCCTGCAGGTTCGGAACCTCCGGGTCTACTACGGCACGCCGGGAAAGCCCGTGCGCGCGGTCGACGGCGTCTCGCTCGACATCGGCGAGAGCGAGGTCGTCGGCCTCGTCGGAGAGTCGGGCTGCGGGAAGTCGACACTCGGTCGCGGCATTCTCGGGCTGCTTCCCGACGGCGCCCGGGCCGACGGCGAGGTGCTCTACGACGGACGGAATCTCGTCGCGATGCCGCCGAAGGCAGTGCGGCGGATGCGCGGGCCGGAGCTCGGGCTGATCTTCCAGGAGCCGATGACGCGGCTGAATCCGCTGCTGCGAATCTCCGACCACTTCCGCGAGACGCTCGAGCAGCACGAGCCGGACCTCACCGACGCCGAGGTTAAGCGGCGCTCGCTCGAGACTCTCGGCCGGATGGGGATCCCGCCGACCCGGTTCCGCCAGTACCCGCACGAGTTCTCAGGCGGGATGCGGCAGCGGATCATGATCGCCCTCGCGCTCGTCCTCCGGCCGAAGCTCCTCGTCGCCGACGAGCCGACCACCTCGCTCGACGTCATCGTCGAGGGGCAGATCCTCGCGCTCCTCGCCGACTTGAAGAACAACTTCGGAACCGCCCTTCTCCTGATCACCCACAACCTCGGAATCGTCGCCGAGTCATGCGACCGGATGGCTGTCATGTACGCGGGCCGGATCGCGGAGGAGGGGCCGGTGCGCGAGGTGTTCGCCGACCCAGCGCACCCGTACACGCGCGACCTGCTGCGCTCGACGATCTCGCTCGATACGACGACGCTCTATTCGATCCCCGGCGCGCCCCCGAACCTCATCGACCCCCCGCCGGGTTGCCGTTTCCACCCGCGCTGCCCGAACGCGATGCGGGTCTGCGACCAGCTGGAGCCGATCGAGCAGCGGCTCGACGACGGTCGCCGCGTCCTCTGCTGGCTCCACGGCCCGAGCGAGCGGATCCCGCAGGGTGCCGGCGCGCCGCTCGAGCGCGAGGCGATCGGAGTTGCGGATGAAGCCTGAGGCGGCCGCCGGAACCGTCGAGCCCGCCGAGGGCGAGCCGCTCGTCTCGATCCGCGACCTGCGGACCTACTACTCGATTCGCGGCAGCTTTGCCG
>VAXA01000211.1 GCA_005883365.1 Actinomycetota bacterium | reverse complement strand
GCGTCCTCGTTGGCCTTGGGATTCTCGCGGCTGTGTGGACGCCGAGCCGCGCGCGCTGATGAGCGCCGCTCTACGCTGAGAGGCGCATGAGCTCCTTCTACCTTGTTGGTCTCGCCCAGGCGGCGAAGGCGGACGCGGCGCGCGTCGGTCTCGTGGTCAACTACCTGCGAGACGTCGATCGCGACGCCGCCGTCGAGCCGCTCCGCGGCGGCCTGCCGCAGCTGACGACGATCGAGGTGACGCCGGACGAGATCGGTCCGAACGCCGTCAAGCTCGACCAGGCGTCACGCGCGAAGCTGGCGTCCGCGGGCGTCGACCCGGATCAGGTCGAGCGGGAGCTCCACGGGATGAGGCCCGGCGACAGGAAGCTGCTCGCCGATGTCGTGCACGGCGCGCAGGGCGGTGTCCCGCGCACGGAGGTCGACGAGCAGCTGCGCTGGTTCGGCATCGCGCCGACCGAGGAGGAGGAAGACCGTATCGCGCGCGGCGAGACGGTGACCTTCCTCGTCGGCGGGTGAGGCTAGCTGCCCTGCGTGTAGCCGAGCTTCTTCAGCTGCGCGAGCGCGGCGTCTTCCTCCCGGCCGCCCTTCGTGTGGCCGAGACGCTGCAGAAAGCCAAAGGCTTGTTGCACCGTCTTGTACCTGGACAGCTTCGGGAGCAGCGCGCGGATCTCCGCAGCGTCGTCGTGCTCGCCACGCGCGAGCTCGGCGTTCGCCGCCTCGGCATCCGACGGCGCCTTCAGCTTCGAGACCTCGTCTCCGAGCCGGTCCTCCGCTGCCGCGAACCGGCGTAGCACGGACTGCACGTCCGAGACCGTCTTGGCCTTGGCGGCGCCCCGGTCGACTGCCCCGTGTGCCGAATCCGCCTGCCTCGAGATCTTCGCGAGACCGCTTCGGTACGCAGCTTTCGAGAGCCGCCCACTGCCCCCGCCACAGGCCGCAAGGCCGACCGCGAGAACGCACGCCCCCACGGAAACGAGCACGTAGATGCCGCCGCTCCAACCTCTCTGCATCGTTCGACCCCTTCCTCCGGCGCCTTGCGAACGGGCGCCCTTTCGATCGCCCGCGGCAAGGGTAGCGTCTCAGATGTGGGGTATCAGTTCGTCGACTGCCGCTGGGAGCTGACGGATCCCGAGGCCGGGCGCAGGCAGTACCTCGCCGGGCACATCCCCGGCGCGTCCTTCCTCGACGTCGACGACGACCTGTCGGATCTCTCCGTTCGGGACGCGGGACGTCACCCGCTTCCGTCCGCCGAGAAGTTCGCCGCGGCCGCCGGCCGCGCCGGGATCGGGGCAGGCGTCTTCGTCGTCGCGTACGGCTCGCTCGGCGGTGCCGAGCGGCTCTGGTGGCTGCTCCGCCACTTCGGCCACGACGACTGCGCGGTCCTGCTCGGCGGGATCGATGCGTGGGGAGGCGAGCTCCGAGCAGGCGAGGAGGATGTCGAGCCGGCGGAGTTCGTGCCGCGCGAGCGGAGCGGCGACACGATCGCGGCGGAGGAGATCGCCCGCCGCCTGGCCGATCCGTCGCTCGCGCTCGTCGACGCCCGCACGCCGAACCGGTGGCGCGGGGAGCCGAACGAGATCGACGACCCGCCCGGCCGGATCCCCGGCGCCGCGAACGCGCCCTGGAACGAGTCTCTGCCCGAGCTGTCGGACGGGGAGCTCGTCGCCTACTGCGGCTCCGGCGTCACATCCTGCATCACCCTCCACCGCGCGTGGCTCGCCGGCCGGGAGGGACGTCTCTACCCGGGCTCGTGGAGCGAGTGGTCGCAGCGCGGCCTCCCGCTCGAGCGCGGTTAGCGACGCGAGACAGCCGAGCTCGCGGCCGAGAGGGCGAGCTTCGTCAGCGTCCTCGGCCGCTGCGCGACCTTGATCGTCGCGCGCAGAGCGTCGGCGAACTCCTCGACGTCGCCGTCGGTCACGACGAGCGGCGGCAGGATCCGGATCACGGCCATGTCGTGTCCTGCGACCTGGCTGAGGATGTGGTGCTTGGTGAAGAGCGGCACTGCGACGAGCTGCGCGAAGAGGCCGGGCTGCGCCCGCTCGATCATGCGGTACGTCCTGCGGCCGCCGCGCGCCGGTTCGCCGAACTCGATCGCCCACGCGAGCCCGAGCCCGCGCACGTCGCGCACGACCTCGAACTCCTCCACGAGCGGCCGCGTCAGCTCGAGCAGCCGCTCCCCAAGGCGGGCGCTCTCCTCCACGAGCCGCTGCTCACGAAGCTCGTGCAGCGTCGCGAGGCCGGCCGCCATCGCGAGCTCGTTCGGCGCGAACGTCGAGCCGTGCGACATCGCGTGCGACATAGAGTCGAACACCGCCTCGTGCACCGAGCGGGCCATGAGGAGCGCGCCGACCGGGACGTAGCCCCCCGAGAGCGTCTTCGCCACGGTCACGAGATCCGGCTCCAGACCCCAGTGCTGGAAGGCGAACATCCGCCCCGTCCGCCCGAAGCCCGTCATCACCTCGTCGACGCAGAAGAGCGTCCCGTAGCGCCGACACAGCTCCTGCGCGCCCTCGAGGTACCCGTCCGGCGGCAGATGGATCCCCTTGCCCTGGATCGGCTCCACGAGGAAGAGCGCCACGTCCTCGCGACGCAACTGCTCCTCGAGCGTCCCGAGGTCGCCGAATGGGACCTGGTCGAATCCCGGTAGAAGCGGCTGGAAGCGCCCCGTGAACTCGGTGTTCCCGTTGGCCGAGAGGGAGCCGAGCGTGAGGCCGTGGTAGCCGTGCTCGGCGGAGAGGACGCGCTCGCGCTTCGTCGCCGCCCGCCCGAGCTTGATCGCCGACTCGACGGACTCCGTGCCGGAGCTCGTGAAGAGGCAGCGCTCGATGCGGCCGCCGGCGAGCCCGATCAGCGCCTCGGCCAGCAGGCCGGGGAGAAGCGTCGTGCCGAGCGCGAGCATCCCCGGCGTCTCGAGCTCGAGCGCCTCGACGAGCGCTGCGCGGATGCGCGGGTTGTTCCGGCCGACGCCGTACATCCCGAAGCCGCCGAGCATGTCGAGGTAGCGGGTTCCGTCTGCGTCGTAGAGGTACGCGCCCTCGGCGCGCGCCCACGTGCGGTCGAAGCCGATCGTCCGCAGCACCCGCACGAACTGCGGGTTGATCGTCTGCGCCCAGAGGTCGAGATCCTCGCCGCGCCGCGAGTCGAGCAGCTCTCCGAGGCTGAAATCGCTCACAGCGGCGGACTGTAGCTCCTGCGTTTTCGTTCCCGGCCTCGGGGTAGCCGGAAGCCATCATGGGACTCGGCAAGCTGATCCTCCGGGCGACGATGGGTGGCTACTTCTTCGGGCACGGCATGCAGAAGCTCGCCGGCTGGTTCGGCGGCGGCGGGCCCGAAGGCACGGGGCACTTCTTCGAGCAGGTCGGGCTGAAGCCGGGACGCGAGAGCGCCGTTATCGCAGGCGCTGCCGAGGCGGGAGGCGGCTCGCTGCTCGCGCTCGGCCTCTTCACCCCGGCGGCGGTGAGCATGCTCACCGGCGTCATGACCAACGCGATCAGGCACGTGCACCGGCCAAACGGCCTCTGGGCATCCTCGCCGCGCTCGCGGCGCTCGCGGACGGCGGGCCGGGGCGCTTCTCCCTCGACGAGGCGCTCGGCATCCGGCTGCGCGGCCCGGTCGTCGCGGCGGTGGCGATGGGAGCCGGCGCGGCGGGGGCCGTCTACGTCGCCGAGCACGGCCCGGAGCTCTTCGCGGTGCAACCGGGCGCTGCCGACGAGGCGCTGAGCCGCTCGGCCGAGCGGTCCGGCGCCGCGAGCTGAAGCTAGGCGCCGCCGAAGCGTTCGAGCAGGCGCTCGGCGTACCAGTCCTCCCAGCGCTCCTCGCGGGGCTCGGCGGTGTAGTCGCGGTCGAGCTGGACGAGCTCGTGGACGAGGTGGCTGCGGACGGGTGCCTCGCCGAGCAGCTGCGGCAGCTCCGAGTGATCGAGCAGCCAGTCGGCGTACCACGACGCCCAGTCGGGATCGTCGCCGTCCACGATCCGGTAGACGACGTGGTGCGTCTCGCCGGCCTCGTGCAGAAGGTCGGCTACCG
>VAXA01000210.1 GCA_005883365.1 Actinomycetota bacterium | reverse complement strand
CGGCTGCCTCCTGGAAGAACTTTTGGCGACCGAGCGCGTCCCGCACCACGTCGACGTCGACGCCGACCGGCGCCTCGACCTGGCCGGCCGCGATGCGCGTCGCCGTCTTGCGAAGGATCGTTCCAAGCTCGCGCTCGAGCTGGCGGACGCCCGCTTCGCGCGTGTACTCCGAGACGACGAGCTGGATCGTCTCGTCGGCGATCGAGACCTCGTCCTCGCGCAGCCCGTTCCGCTCGACCTGGCGCGGCCAGAGGTAGCCGCGAGCGATCGCCGTCTTCTCGTCGACGGTGTAGCCGTCGAAGCGGATGACCTCCATCCTGTCGAGCAGCGGCCCGGGGATCGTGTCGGCGACGTTCGCGGTCGCGATGAAGAAGACCTCCGAGAGGTCGAGCTCGACGTCGAGGTAGTGGTCGCGGAACGAGTGGTTCTGCGCCGGGTCGAGCACCTCGAGCAGCGCCGCGGATGGATCCCCGCGCCAGTCGGCGCCGACCTTGTCGACCTCGTCGAGCAGGATGACGGGGTTCATCGTCCCGGCGTCGCGCAGCGCGCGGACGAGCCGGCCGGGCAGCGCGCCGATGTAGGTGCGCCTGTGGCCGCGGATCTCGGCCTCGTCGCGGATGCCGCCGAGCGACATGCGGACGAACTCGCGGTTCAGCGCCCGCGCGACGGACTCGCCGATCGACGTCTTGCCGGTGCCGGGCGGCCCGATCAGGGTCAGGATCGCGCCCGACTTCTTGTCGTTCGGGATGCCTCGGTCCTCGCGGAGCTTGCGCACCGCGAGGTACTCCACGATGCGGTCCTTCACGTCGTCGAGGCCAGCGTGGTCGGCGTCGAGGACCTCCCTCGCCCCGGTGGGGTCGAGCGTCTCGTCGCTCCGCTTCGACCATGGCACGGCGATCAGCCAGTCGAGGTAGGTGCGGATCATCGAGGCCTCGCCGCTCGCGTCGCCCATCGTCTCGAGGCGCCGGAGCTCGCGCTCGGCCTGCGCGCGCACGGTCTCGGGCATCCCGGCTTCCTCGATCTTCGTCCGGTACTCGTCGACGACGGAACCTTCGTCCTCGCCGAGCTCCTTGCGGATCGAGTTCATCTGCTGCCGGAGAAACCATTCGCGCTGCTGCTTCTGCGCGCCCTCCTCGACGTCGTCGCGGATGCGGCGCCGAACCTGCAGCTCGGCGAGCCGCTCCCGCTGCAGCTCGAGGGCGAGCTTCAGCCGCTCGACGACGTCGACGGTCTCGAGCAGCTCGACGCGCTGCGTGAACGTGATGTCGGGGGCGTAAGCGCACGTGTCGGCGAGCGCCCCGGCCTCCGTGATCGCACGGAGGAACTCGCGGACGCGGTCGTCGGCGCCGCGTAGCTCGAGGATCTCCTCGACGACGGCGCGGTACTCGCGCTCGAGCTCGCGCGTCTGCACGGGCGGTGGGTTCTCGTCGGGGCGCTCTTCGACCTCGGCACGAAGCCGGCCGAGCGCGTCGCTGTGTGCGGCGCCGATGACGCCGCGGTGGAGACCTTCGAGGCTGACGGCACGCATACCGCCACGGATGCGCACGCGATCGGTGACCTCGGCGATGGTCCCGATGGCGGCGTACTCGTTCTCGTGACGCGGCACGAGCACGACGCGGTTCTCGTCGCCGACGTCAACCGTGAGGGTGACGTTCATGCCCGGGAAGACGACGGTGTCCTCCAGCGGAACGAGCAACAGATCGGTCAAGGTGACTCACACTCCAAGCTGTAGTAGGTATCCGGATTGTACCTACTCAGCTTCGAGGCCCGCCGCCTCGAGCGCCGCCTCGAGGTGCGGGTGCTCCTCGACGCGCACGACCCGGCCGTCGCGGACGTGGACGACGGCTGCCCAGCGGCCGAGTAGGTACGAACGGCGGCTCTGCAACGGCCGCTCGTCGGAGGGGTCGAGCTCGATCCGCGAGAAGCGCATGCTGACGACCACACGGTCCACGAGCCCGATCGCCCGGTCTACGACGACGTGGTAGTTCTCGGCGGCCCGCTCGGCGACGACCTCGAGAACCCGGTCACGGCTGATCACAATCGAGTCCGACTCGCCGGCGGGCACCCATTCCACGTCAGGATCGAGCATCGTCTCGATCGCCTCGAGATCGCCGGCGACGAACGCGTGGTAGCCGCGGAGGAGGAGCTCTGCGCTCTCGTGGCTCATGCAGCCGAGTCTATGGAGCCGAGGGGGCTCGAACCCCTGACCTTCTGGCTGCCAGCCAGACGCTCTCCCAGCTGAGCTACGGCCCCTCTGTCCCGCCCAGTCTAGCCCCGAACTCGTAATCCCGAGCCCAGTCGATCCCCAGCCGCTGTTGTTTCCGGGCCGCATCAGTGACAATGCAGCATGTTCGAGATCGGTGGGAGCCTGCGCGAGGCTCGCCTGAAGCGCGGCCTCACGCCCGCCGACGTCCAGAAGGCGATCCGGATTCGCGACCGCTACCTCCAGGCGCTCGAGGAGGAGCGCTGGGAGCAGCTGCCGGGCGACGCGTACGTGAAGGGATTCCTGCGCACGTACGCCGACTACCTCGGCCTAGACGGCAACCTCTACGTCGACGAGTACAACAACCGTTTCTCCCGCCCCGAGGAACAACCCCTGCTCGTGCCGGAGCGATTCGCGCGGTCGAGAACGCGCTTCGGCGGGGGTGGGCGCCTGCGCCCCCTGGTCGTCGTCGGCGCACTCGTCGCGATCGTCGGAGCGGTCGCTGTCTGGCAGCTCAGCGGTTCCTCCGGGACGAAACATGGGGCGCCGCCCACGTCGACTCCGACGACGACCGCCTCACACCCGACGACGACGCCGAGGAAGAAGCACAAGAAGCACACCTCGACCCCGCTCCCGACGCGGGCCATGATCGTCGCGTCGCGAGGCGACTCGTGGCTCTGGGCCCGCTCGGGCAGCGCGAGCGGACCCACCGTCTACGAAGGCACCCTGCTACAGGGCAAGACCCTGCCGGTGAACCTGAAGAACGGCCCCGTCTGGATCCGCATCGGCGATCCGCCCA
>VAXA01000209.1 GCA_005883365.1 Actinomycetota bacterium | reverse complement strand
GTAGTCCGCGCCGAAGCCGCCGGTCAGCTCGACGATCTGCTCGACGGCCTCGGGCCCGCCGGTGAGCGTGTCGGTGGCACCCTGGGCGCGCGCGAGCTCGAGCCGGTGCTCGGCCGGATCCACGCAGACGATCCGCTCTGCCCCGCTGAGCCGACAGCCGATGACGGCGCCGAGCCCGACGAGGCCCGCACCGAAGACGACGCACGTCGAGCCGGCCTCGACCCGCGCAGTGATCAGCGCGGCGCCCAGCCCCGTCGAGAGACCGCAGGCGAAGACACACGCGCGGTCGAGCGGAGCTTCGGGGGCGATCTTCGCGAGCGCGATCTCCGGCATGACCGTGTACTCAGCGAACGTAGACGTTCCCATGAAGTGCCGGATCGGCTCGCCGGCGCGGGACAGACGCGTCGTCCCGTCAGGCAGAAAACCCTGATTCTGCTGCTCGCGGATCGCCAGGCAGAGGTTGGTGCGGGGATCCAGGCAGTGCGTGCACTCCCGGCACTGCGGCGAGAAGAGCGTCACCACATGGTCGCCCGGGACGAGCGAGCCGACGCCCTCGCCGACCTGCTCGACGACACCCGCGCCCTCATGCCCCAGCACCGTCGGCGCGTAGCCGGACGGGTCGGCGCCGGACGCCGTGTACAGGTCCGTATGGCAGATGCCGCAGGCGACGAGGCGCACGAGAACCTCGCCCGCCTTCGGCTCGGCCAGGTCGACCTCCTGGACCTCGAGGGGACGACCGAACTCCTCGAGCACTGCTGCGCGGATCTTCACCTCGGCGGTCATACCAGTTTCTCGAACGGCCCCGAGGCGCAGAAGGCCGTCGTGGGCCCCGAACAGCAGCCTCCCTACGGCGCGTATGTGGCGATCATGGCCGTCTTCTGCGGCGGGCTGGCGACCGCGGGCGCCCTCGCGCGTGCGCTCGGCCGCAACCCGTACGAGCACACGACGCTCGACCTCGTGACGCTCGCGCTCGCGACCTACAAGGCGGCGCGCACGCTGTCGAGCGACGAGGTGACGAGCTTCCTGCGCGAGCCGTTCGTCGAGGGGCACGCGCACGAAGGCAAGGAGAATCCGCTCGAGAGTGGCGGGATGCGGCAGGCAATCGGGGAGCTCGTAACCTGCAGCCGCTGCGTCGGCACGTGGGTCGCAGCGGCGCTCGGCGCGACTCAGATCGTCGCGCCGCGGTTCGGACGACTGCTCACCTGGACGCTCGGTGCCGCCGGGATGAACGACTTCCTCCAGGCCGGCTTCGCCGCTCTCGCGAACAAAAGCAACGAGCTCGACGCACGAGCGGGTCAGTAGCCGAGCTGGCTCGCGTACGCGCGGCGGTAGATCTTCTTCAGCCGCTCGACCTTGTCGACGTAGTCGCGCGTCTCGTGGAACTGGATCCCAACGTGGGCTCTCTGCCAGCTGTCGACGTTCTCCTCGCCCGCGTTGTAGGCGGCGAGGGCGAGCCGCTCGTCGTCGTGGTACCGGTTGAGCAGGTGGCGGAGATACCACGCGCCGTAGCGGACGTTGAGCTCGGGATTCGTGAGATCGGAGAGGCGGAAATCGTGGCCGCCCGTGTACAGGGCGATGCCCTTCGCCGTGCTCGGCGTCAGCTGCATGAGGCCGACCGCGCCCGCGCGGGAGTGGGCGTTCGGATTGAACTTGCTCTCGGCCTCGATGACTGCCGCAAGGAGCGCCGGGTCGAGGTGGTAGTTCGCGGCGTGACCGCGGACGACCGTCGCGTAGCGGAGCGGGTACCAGAGCCGCGCGTACCACGGCGGCTCCGTCCGCTGCAGGTACGCGAATGCGCCGACCGCCGCGAGGACGACAGCCGCGATCACCAGCCAGCGCCTCAGGGTGACAGTCGTAGCTCCTCCATCACGCCGGCGACGAAGGCATCGAGCTGCTCGAGCGAGCCGTCGTTGACGAAGCAGAAGTCCGCGCGCCGCACCTTCTCGTCTTCGGGCACGAGCCGTTCCTCCCTCTCGGCCACGGCGGCCCGGCGTGCTTCCCTCACCTCGGGCGGCGCAGTGACGACGACGACCCTGTCGAAGCGCTCCTCGCCGCCAGTCTCGAACAGGAGGGGGATCTCCGCGACGGCGACGTCGGCCGTCTGCGCTGCGAGCCACGCGTCGACGGCCGCCCGAACCCGCGGATGCAGCTCCGCCTCGAGCCACGCGAGCTCGGCGCGATCCGCGAAGACGATCCGGCCGATCTCCTCCCGGTCGACGTCGCCGTCGCGGAAGACGCGCTCGCCCCAGTGCTCTCGCAGAGCCGCCTGCAGCCCGTCGTCCTCGCGATAGAGCCGGTGGACGACGTCGTCGCTCGAGATCACGGCCGCCCCGTGGCGCGCGAAGGCGTCGAGCGCCTCGCTCTTGCCGGCCGCGATGCCGCCTGTCAGTGCGACCGCGAGCGGTCGCTGCACGACTATTCCGCCGGAGCCTCGTCGGAGGCTTCGGCTTCCGCTTCGGCCTCGGGCTCGGCGTCGGCTGCCGGCTCCTCGGCGACCGGCTCCTCGGCAGCCGGCTCTTCGGCCGCAGGCTCCGTCGCCGCGGGCTCCTCCTCGACGACCTCGGCCTCTGCCTCGGCGGCGGGCTCCTCCGCCGCTTCGGACTCCTCGGCAGGAGCGTCGGGCTCCTCGGCCGCTTCCGGAGCGGGCGCCTCGAGCGCCTCGGCGGCCGGAACCTCGTCGGCGAAGACCTCATCGGAGAGCCCGAGCGCGGGCGGCTCGACCTCCTCGCCGGGCTTCGGCTGCACGGGCATGCCGTCCTCGACGCGCTTGAGCGAGAGGGAGAGGCGCCGGCGGTCGGCGTCCACCTCGAGGATCCGGACGTTGACCTGGTCGCCCTGCGAGACGACCTCGCGCGGGTTCTCGACGTGATGCTGCGCGAGCTCGGAGATGTGGACGAGCCCCTCGACGCCCGGCAGGATCTCGACGAAGGCACCGAAGGTGACGACCTTCGTGACGGTGCCCTGCACGACGTCGCCCTCCTGGTAGCTCTCCAGCACCTGCTGCCAGGGGTCGCTCTGCGTCTGCTTGAGGCCGAGCGAGATCCGCTGCCGCTCGCGATCGATGTCGAGAACCTGCACCTTGACCGTCTGGCCTATCTCCAGGACCTCGGACGGGTGGTTGACGTGGCTCCACGAGAGCTCGGAGATGTGAATGAGTCCGTCCATCCCGTCGAGGTCGACGAAGGCGCCGAAGTCGACGATGTTCGAGATCGTTCCTTCGACGACGTCGCCGGGGTTGAGCCGGTCGAGGATCCGCTGCCGCTGCTCCTTGCGCTCCTCCTCGAGCACGGCGCGGCGCGACAGCACGACGTTGTTGCGCGAGCGGTTCAACTCGATGACCTTGCACAGCAGCTCCTGGCCGAGGAACTCGTCGAGGTCCTGCACGCGGCGGATGTCGACGAGCGATGCGGGCAGGAAGCCGCGCACGCCCAGGTCGAGGATGAGGCCGCCCTTGACGACCTCGATCACACGGCCGGTGACCGGTTCGCCCTTCTCGTGGGCGCCCTCGATCGCCTTCCACGCGATCTCGAAGCGCGCGCGCTTCTTCGACAGGATCAGCCGGCCCTCGGCGTCCTCCTTCGTCAGCACGAGCGCGGCGATGTCGTCGCCGACCGCGACCTCGTCCTCGGGGTTGATCGAG
This sequence comes from Actinomycetota bacterium, assembly GCA_005883365.1. Classification (GTDB taxonomy): domain Bacteria; phylum Actinomycetota; class Thermoleophilia; order Gaiellales; family Gaiellaceae; genus Palsa-739. Next base: position 2,034 of record VAXA01000209.1, on the reverse strand, counting down.
CGCCGGATCGAAAGCTCCGAGACCGGGATGACCCCCTCCGACTTGTAGCCGATGTCGACGAGCACCTCGTCCTTGTCGACGCGGACGACGGTGCCGTTCACGACCTGTCCCTCCTCGATGGTGGGGAAGGTGGACTCGTAGTCGGGGACGAGCTCGCCGCTCTCGGGGTCGGTCGTCCAGACGCCTTCCTCGAGCCGGGGGTCGTTGATGGTCTCGTTCGCCATGCGGCGAGCCAATATACCGGCCGTCTGCCCAGGTCGTCCGGCGGCCGGGGCTAGGCTGCGACGGATGGACGAGCGGTATCCGATCGGCGTCACGGAGTCGTGCGCGGTGCACGTGCTCCGACACGACGGCGGCGGAAGCGGCTACGCGGGCTGGTCGGCGACGGTCGGGCTGCGCAGCGGCGAGGCGACGATCCGCGTACCCGGTCACTACGCCGGTGTCCTGGCCGAGCGGCTCGCCGCGGCGACGGAACGTTTCATGCCCGGCCGGAGGCTCGCGCGGGACGAGTACCTCGACGTAACGGCGCTCGCAACGGAAGGCGCCGAGACGGTGGCGCTCTCCTCCACGGCCCGCTCGCCCGTGCGCGTCACGATCGAGGTGCCGCGCGAGGAGATCGACGAGCTCGCGTCGCTGCTTGCCGAGGCGCAACAGCTGATCGAGACGCTCAGGCAGGGGCTCGGCCTCGTGCCGGACTCGCTGCCGGAAGCGTTGTGAGCGCTCTCCTCGACTACTGCACAGCCGGCGCCCGTGTCGCCGAGCGCGCGCTCGTGCAGCGGCCGAGGTTCGGGCGCGAGGAACGACTCGTCTTCGTGGTGGGCTGCCCCCGCTCGGGGACGACGTTCCTCGGCCGCGCGATCGGCGGCCTGCCCGGCTTCGTCGACTTCGGCGAGGTGACGCCGTGGAAGGCCGCGCTCCCCTCGGACCCGTCGGCGGAGGAGCTGCGACGGATCCTCGAGCGCATCCGGCGCATCGGGCTGGCCTGGGGGCTGCGCGGCGTCGAGCAGACTCCCGAGACGGCGCACGTGCTCGGCGCGGCCCTGGAGGCGTATCCGGAAGCGCTGGCCGTGCACGTGCTGCGGGACGGCCGCGACGTCGTCTGCTCCCTCCTCGCGCGCGGCTGGCTCAACGCAGACCAGGAGGGTAAGGACGACGCCAGGCTCCCGTATGGACCGGAACCGCGCTTCTGGGTCGAGCCGGAGCGGCGCGAGGAATTCGCGAAGGTCAGCGACGCCCGCCGCTGCGCGTGGGCGTGGCAGCGGTACGTCGAGGCGGTTCGAGGGACCGCTACGGGCGACCGCCTGCTCGAGGTGCGTTACGAGGGTCTCGCGAGCGTGGCCGACCGGCTCGCGGAATTCCTGGGCGCGAACGCGACCTCGACGCACCGGGCCCTCGACGGCTTCCGCGACTCGTCGATCGGCCGCTGGCGGCGCGATCTCACGCCGGAACAGCTCGCCGATGTCGAGGCGGAGTCCGGCCCGCTGCTCGCCGAGCTCGGCTACGTGTAGACGGCTCGCAAATCTTCATACGCACCTAACAGCCGTCCCGCTACGCTCGACACATGAATTGGATCGCAATCGCTCTGCTGTACCTGCTCGGGATGGGCATGTTCCGCTGGCTCGGCGGCATCTCGGCCGCGGGCGAGGCGTTCTCGCGCTGGGGCCGCGCTACGGCGGAGCGTCGCCGCAGCGCAGCCACGTCGTCTAGCTCGTAGCGCCGCCCGCGCCGCTACGTCGAGTCGGCGCGTAATTTGCTCGCAGGGCTGGCGGGGTCGAGGATCTCGGCGTTCTCGCTCTCCGGCGGGTAGCCATAGACGTAGACGAGCAGGTCATTGCCGCCGTGGTTCATGGTCTGGAGCGGGGTGCCGGCGTCGATGTGAATCAGGCCGCCGGTGGGGACGTCCTGACGCCGAGGCGGGTCGCCGACGTACATCGACAACGTCCCGGCGAGGACGACGAACGTCTCCTCCTGAGTCGGGTGCCGGTGGCGTCGCCCTCGCGCGCCGGGTTCGTAGCGCCAGTCGCTCGCCCGCGT
>VAXA01000208.1 GCA_005883365.1 Actinomycetota bacterium | reverse complement strand
CTTTGATTGTCAGCGCGCCCGTGTAAGCAGGTGCAAAGAACCGCAGCGCCGCCGTGCGCACAGGAGCGGGTGACGGTCGTTCGGCCGGCATCGACGCACACCGGAGCTGCCAGGGGTTTCCAGCTGATGCCCCCGAGCTGCCCAACAAGAGCCCTGCTGTGAACACCACCGCGCCCTTCCCGCCCACACGAAGAAGAGGACTGACCCGCGGAACCGAGGTCATCACGGACGGTACGTTCGCGCCCGGCGGAGAAGTCCCGCGAGAAGCTGTAAGAAGCCCGAACGCGAGGCGGCAATCGTTCAGGGCGGCAATTTGTTTAACACAGCGGGCGTCGACGTGAGTCGCGACCGCGCCGCCCGCCCCTTGAACACCTGCCTCTATGCCCAGATGATTCTTTCGGGATTGCTGTTCGGGGCGAGCTGGTGAACCAGCGGAGTCAGGTCGACTGGGCGCTTGCGCGTGGTCGTGTCGAGGAGGAGAGTTTGGCCGCCGGCGGCACTGTCGATCAGCCAGTGGTTGTGCCAGGCGAGAATCGTCCAGGCGCCGCAGCCGAGCGGCACCGTGCCGGTATGCAGCAGCGTGGCGCGGCGGTCGCCGGCGCGGAGGAACTCGACCGTCTGGCGGCCGTGTCCTTGGGCGGGCGTGCCGTGGGTGACGACGAAAGCGACTGCGGTTCCGGCTGCGTTGGCGACGAGGCCGCTGAATCCGGCGACCTGGCCGGAGTGGAAGCGGGCGGAGGCGAACGGGGAGCCGTTGTGGCGCAGGACCGTGACTCGTTCGCGGTCGACAAGTCCGATCAGGCCACCGGCGAGCTGCTGGAAGCTCGGGTGGCGGTTGAGGCCGAGCCGGGTAAGGTTCGCGACCGTCGACCAGCGGCCGTTTCGGTAGCGCTCGAGGACGTTGCGGTGCGAGATCGCGAGCAGGGTCCGGGTTTGCTGGTCGAACTGGACTTGGCGTGACCGGCTGAGGACGCGGCGGAGTGGCCGTCCGCCCGGGGTGCGCAGCTGGATGCCGTGTCCCCAGGTTAGGAGGTTGCCGTCTGCCGTCCACCCGAGCGGGTACTCGTCGCTGGCGATGCGGCGCTCGGTGCCGCCGAACGGTGCCAGGTAGAGGGCCGTTTGCTCGCCGTGCTTGGTGAAGGGGCCGAGGTAGGTGAAGGCGACGACGCGCGGGCCGACGAGCGCAAAGACGCCATTGGCCTTGAAGTGGCCACGTGATCGCCAGACCGTCTTCCCGTGCGCGACGACGGTGATCTCAGGCCCGCGTTGAACCACCGGCGCGCCGTTGCCGGCGGTTGCCATCCAGCTGATTCCTTCGCCGATGCGTCGCGGCGTGGTCGAGGCGTGTACCCGGCCATCCCGGGACACGGTGTACGTCGCGCAGGCGGTGGTAAGACGCAGCGCCGCCGGTAATCGCGGCCCTGCCGCGTGGCGGGCGCACGCGGGCGGGGCGCCCGCCGCCGCCGAGGAGCTGGAAGCCGCCACGAGCAGCGCGGACAACCCGACGAGCACTGCGGTTCGCCTCATGTCCTCAGTACGGCCGTGTCCACTCGACAGGTCCCTTCGATCCGGACGTCTGCGGAGGGAACGCACGTATCGTCGGCGGGCGTCGGAACGGCCGGGATGCAGGCCGCCGACTTCCCGCTCGGGCTGCGCGTGCGCAGCTCGGCTAATCTCGCGCATGTGAGGCGGGGGCATGGGCACCTGATCGTCTGGAACTACGGCCCATGGGTGCTGTACCTGCCGCACTCCCACCGGGCTCCACCCAATCGATGGCCACGCTGAACGAAAAGCAGGCGAAGCTCTTCACCGACCGCAATTGGGGCGTGATCGCGACCATCCGCGAGGACGGATCACCTCAGGCTACGCCCGTCTGGATCGACTACGACGGCGAGAACGTTCTCGTCAACAGCGCCCACGGAAGGGCGAAGGTCAAGAACGTCGAGCGCGATCCACGAGCGACCGTCACTGTCCTACCCGCTGCAGACCAGCAGTCCGGCTATGTGATGGTGAGCGGTCCCGCCAAGATCGTCGAGGAGGGCGCGCTCGAGCACATAAACATGCTCGCCAAGAAGTACTTGGGCGAGGACAAGTACCCCTACCTCGGGCCCGGCGAGAGGCGCGTCATCATCCAGATCCGCCCGGAGCGCGTCGACGGCTTCGGCGCAGGCGGATAGGGGGCGGCTGAGCGAAGGCAAGCGCCGCGGCTCGGTACGCTGAATCGATGGACGAGGTGCAGCGCGAGTTCGGGTTCCACACGCGCGCCGTGCACGCAGGGCAGCGGCCTGACCCGTACACCGGCGCAAGCGCGACGCCGATCTACCAGACCGCGGGGTTCGTGTTCGAGGACACCGAGTCGGCGTCGGCGTACTTCAACTTGCAGGAGTACGGCAACGTCTACAGCCGGATCATGAATCCGACCGTGGCCGCGTTCGAGGAGCGCCTCGCGAACCTCGAGGGCGGCGTCGGCGCCGTCGCGTTCGCGAGCGGCCTCGCCGCCCAGGCTGCGCTCTTCTTCGCGCTGCTGGAGCCGGGCGACCGGATCGCGGTCGCGAAGGCGCTCTACGGCGGCTCGACCGCGCAGCTCAACCACCTCGCGCGCAAGCTCCAGATCACCGTGGATTGGGTCGACATGGACGACGCCGAGGGGTGGCGCCGTGCCGTCACGGCGGAGACGAAGGCGCTGTTCGCCGAGACGATCGCGAACCCGGGCGGCAACGTGCTCGACATCGAGCTCGCCGCGGCGGTCGCGCACGAGGTCGGCGCGCCGCTCGTCGTCGACAACACGTTCGCCACTCCGTACCTGTGCCGGCCGCTCGAGTGGGGCGCCGACCTGATCGTCCATTCCGCCACGAAATTCATCGTGGGCAACGGGACGACGATCGCGGGCGCCGTCGTCGACTCGGGCACGTTCGACTGGTCGAACGGCCGCTTCCCGTCGATCGCGGAGCCGTCGAGCGCGTACCACGGCCTCCGCTTCCACGAGACGTTCGGCGTCTACGGCTTGCTGATGAAGCTGCGGTCGGAGACGCTGCGCGACTTCGGCGCGGTGCTGGCGCCGTTCAACGCGTTCCTGCTCCTGCTGGGGCTGGAGTCGCTGGCGGTGCGGATGGACCGTCACGTCGCGAACGCGCTCGCGGTGGCCGAATGGCTGCGCGCGCAGCCCGGTGTGAGTGCGGTGCGGCATCCCGCGCTCGCCGACAGCCCGTATCGCCCGCTCGTCGACCGCTATCTGCCGGCCGGCGCGGGCTCGGTCTTCTCGTTCGACCTCGAGAGCGGCCGCGAGGGCGGGCGCCGCTTCATCGAGGCGCTGTCGCTCTGGAGCCACCTCGCCAACGTCGGCGACACGAAGAGCCTCGTCATCCATCCCGCGTCGACGACGCATCGCCAGCTGTCGGACGAGGAGCTCGCCGCGTCCGGCGTCGCGCCGGGGACGGTGCGGCTGTCGGTGGGGCTCGAGGATGTTGACGACCTCGTCTGGGACCTCGAGCGCGGCCTGCACGCGGCGCGCGGCTCGGCCGTCGTGGCGTGAACGCGTTTCAGGACCGGCGCACGATGCAGGAGATCGTGCTGAACGCGCGCACCGTCGCGATCGTCGGGCTCTCGGCGAGCGAGCTGCGTGCGAGCAACTTCGTCGGCTACTACCTGCAGCGGCACGGCTACCGCATCATCCCCGTGAACCCCAACGAGGAGCACGTGCTTGGGGAGCAGGTGTACCCGAGCCTGCGCGACGTGCCCGAGCACATCGACGTCGTCGACGTCTTTCGCGATCCTGCCGCAGTCCCCGAGATCGCACGCGAGGCGGTCGAGGTGGGTGCGGGCGCGTTGTGGCTGCAGTTCGGGGTCATCAGCGCGGAGGGAGCGCGGATCGCACGGGACGGCCGCCTCGCGGTCGTGATGGACCGCTGCCTGAAGGTGGAGCACGCGCGGCTGCTCGGCCGCATGCACTGGATGGGCTTCGACACCGGCGTGATCGCCGGGTCGCGGCGCTAGCCGACTACGCGAGTCCGACGGTCTGCGCGAGCAGGAAGACGTTGAGGCGGGTCATCAGCGCGGAGGGAGCGCGGATCGCACGGGACGGCCGCCTCGCGGTCGTGATGGACCGCTGCCTGAAGGTGGAGCACGCGCGGCTGCTCGGCCGCATGCACTGGATGGGCTTCGACACCGGCGTGATCGCCGGGTCGCGGCGCTAGCCGACTACGCGAGTCCGACGGTCTGCGCGAGCAGGAAGACGTTGAGGCCGCTGATCAGCGCGGCGATCCCGACCGCGACGACTGTGGTCGGCAACCGGTTGACGTGGGCGCCCATCACGTCCCGGCGGCGTGTGAGCAGCACGAGCGGGATGAGGGCGAACGGGATCCCGAAGGAGAGCACGACCTGGCTGAGGACGAGCGCGCTCGTCGGGCTGACGCCGATGCCGAGCACGACGAGCGCCGGCAGCATCGTCAGCGCGCGGCGCGCGAACACCGAGATCCGCAGGTTGACGAAGCCCGCCATCACGACCTGACCGGCGTACGTGCCGACGCTCGAGGACGAAGCCCCGGAAGCGAGCAGCGCGACGGCGAAGGCGAGCGCGGCGGTGCCGCCGACCAGGTGGGAGAAACCCGCGTGCGCGCCCTGGATCGTGTCCGTGTGCGAGTAGCCGGGCCGATCGTGGAAGAGCTTCGCGGCGACGGCGAGCATCGCCATGTTCACGAGGCCGGCGAAGCCGAGCGCGACGATCACGTCCGCCCGCCCAAAGCGCAACACCCGCGTCCGCTCGGCCTCGTTTCGCACCGGAGTCCGTCCCTTGGTCAGCGCCGAGTGGAGGTAGATCACGTGCGGCATCACCGTCGCGCCGATGATCCCCACGGCGAGGTAGACGGAGCTCGAACCGTCCAGGTGTGGGACGAGCCCGTGCGCGGCGCCGCTCGCCGACGGCTCGATCTTCACCGTCTCGTAGAGGAAGCCCAGCAGGATCAAGCCGAGCAGCCCCGTGATCGCGAGCTCGAACCGCCGGAAGCCGTGCCGCTGCAGCTCGAGGAGCACGAATGCGATCGCACCCGTTATGAAGCCGGCCGGCAGGAGCGGCACGTGGAAGAGGAGGTTGAGGCCGAGGGCCGCGCCGAGGAACTCGGCGATGTCGGTCGCCATCGCCATCGCCTCGGCCTGGATCCAGAGCGCCCACGCGACCGGTCGTGGGTAGTGCTCGCGGCACAGCTCCGGGAGGTTCCGGTCGGTGACCACCCCGAGCTTGGCCGAGAGGTACTGGATCAGCATCGCCATGAGGTTCGCGGCGAGCACGACCCAGAGCAGGAGGTAGCCGAAGCGGGCGCCGCCCTGGATGTTCGTCGCGAAGTTGCCGGGATCGACGTAGGCGACCGCGGCGACGAAGGCGGGCCCGAGCATCGAGAGCATCGCCCGCACGCGGCCGCGCGCGAGGATTGTGTGCAGCGGCGTCGCGCCGTGCCGGAAGGCGTCGTAGGCCTCGGCCGACTCGCTCACGCCGGCTGTTCCCGCTGCACGCGCATCGCGCGCGCGAGGGTCGCGCCGAGGACGTGCACGTTGCGGCCGACGCGGACGAAGAGCGGGCCGTCGAACGGCTGCCGCTCGACCAGCTTGAGCCGCGCACCCGGGACGATGCCGCGCTCGCCGAGGAAGCGGAGCATCTCGGGCTCGGCGTCGGAGATGCGCACGAACGTCGCCGCCTCGCCCGGCTCGAGCTCCTCGAGCGTCGGAGCGGGGATCTCGGCGAGCTTCAGCTCGCGGCTGGGGATCGGGTCGCCATGGGGGTCGACCGTCGGGTCGCCGAGCTTTGCGGCGATGAGCTCCTCGAGCTCCTCCGAGAGCGCGTGCTCGAGCACCTCGGCCTCCGCGTGCACCTCATCCCAGGTCATGCCGAGGCTCTCGACGAGGAACAGCTCGACGAGCCGGTGGTGGCGGATCACCTCGAGGGCGACGCGCCGGCCGCGTCCGGTGAGGCGGACGCCCCGGTAGCGCTCGTGCTCGACGAGCCCGAGCGCCGAGAGCTTGCGCAGCATCCCCGAGACGGACGCGGGGCGGACCTCGAGGAGGGCCGCAAGGTCGGTGGTCGAGGCGGCGCCGTCGCGGGATTCGAGGGTGAAGATCGCCTTCGCGTAGTCCTGCACGGCCACGGTGAGGTCGTGTGCCTCGGGTGTCCGAAGTTGAGCCATGCCTAAATTCTAGATTAGGTGCGGTATTCGAGCAAGTGGATCCGTGCACGCACCGATGCGTCCACGCCTCTTCCTTGCGACCGTCCCGAGCAGAGACAACGGAGGTGTGCGATGAGATCGCTCGTCGTCTATGAGTCCTGGTTCGGGAACACGCAGCGGATCGCGGAGGAGATCGCGGACGTCCTCGCGGCCGAGGGCGACGTCGCTGTCCTCTCGGTCGACGACCCGCTGCCCTCGCTGCTCCACGTCGACCTGGTCGTCGTCGGCGCGCCGACCCACGTGCACGGCCTGTCGAGCGGCCGCTCGCGCCAGGGCGCGATCGACCAGCGCGGCGGTGCCGGCGAGACGGGGATCGGTGTGCGTGGCTGGATCGAGCAGTTGCCGCTTTGCGGGGGGCCGAGCTTCGCCGTGTTCGACACCCGCGCGCACAAGCCGGAGCTGCTCGTCGGCTCCGCTGCGCACGGAATTGCGCACCGGATCCGCCGTCGCGGCTACCGCGTGGCCGTCGAGCCCGAGAGCTTCTTCGTCTCGGGTACACCCGGTCCGCTCGAGGAGGGAGAGCTCGAGCGTGCGGCGGAGTGGGGGCAGGCGCTGGCGAGCGAGGTGATGAGCCCGGCGGCATGATTGCCAGGTGCACGACCACGCTCACCACAGGAGCGAGGACGCGCGTCGGCTCGGGCTTGCGCTCGCGCTGATCCTCTCCTTCATGGCCGGCGAGATCGTCGTCGGCCTGCTCGCGCACTCGCTCGCGCTCCTCTCTGACGCGGCGCACATGCTCACCGATGCCGGCGCGCTCGCGATGTCTCTCGTGGTGCTGCGCCTCGCCGCCCAGCCGGCGCACGGGAACCGGACGTTCGGGCTGCGGCGCTCGGAGATCCTCTCCGCGCAGGCGAACGGCGCCGCGCTCCTCGTGCTCGCCGGGCTGATCGTCTACGGCGCCGTTCGCCGTCTCGTGGCGCCGCCGCACGCGAGCGGCAGCGCGATTCTCGTCGTCGCCCTGGTGGGGATCGGCGTCAACCTGTTCGCGACGTGGCAGCTCGCCGGCGCGAACCGAGGCTCGCTCAACGTCGAGGGGAGCTTCCAGCACGTCCTGAACGACCTCTTCGCCTTCGTCGCCACCGCGATCGCCGGCGCCGTGATCCTTGCGACCGGCTGGGTGCGCGCGGACGCCGTAGCGGCGCTGGTCGTCGCGGCGCTCATGCTGTGGGCGTCGTGGCGGTTGCTGCGCGATTCCGGCCGCGTACTGCTCGACATTGCGCCGTCGGCGCTGCCGGTGGAGGAGATCGGCAACGCGATGGCGGCGCATCCCGGCGTGGTCGAGGTGCACGACCTCCACGTTTGGGAGGTGACGACCGAGTTCCCGACCCTCTCGGCGCACGTCCTCGTCGAGCCGGGGGCCGACTGCCACGGCATCCGGCGCGAGCTCGAGGGGCTCCTGCGAGATCGTTTCGGCCTGGAGCACACAACCCTCCAGGTCGAGCACGCGTCCGCCCAGCTCGTCCAGATCCGCTAGACGCGGTTCACGGCGCGGCGATCCGCCGCCGCGACACGTTCTTCGCGTTGAATCGGCGTTCGATACGTGCGCGCGACGGGAATGCCGTCCCCATGACGCATGCCTCTCTCGTCTCGTCCCTTGCGGCGGTCATCGGGCTGCTCGCGCTGCTTGCCGTCTTCGTCTTCTGGGGCGCGAGCAACTCGTCGGACGCGCTGCCGTACTTCGCGGTTCCCGGCGGGCTCTTCGCGCTCTCCGCGGCTCTCGGCTACCGCGCCTGGCACGTCCGGCGGCCGCACTGACTAGGTTCACAGGGTGGCGGCGGTTCCTCGGCGGCTGACGTTCGGAGCACATGCCGACGCCTACGAGCGCGCGCGGCCGGAGTGGCCGGAGGAGGCGGCGTGCTGGCTCGTCCCCGAGGACGCGCAGCTCGTCGTCGAGCTCGGAGCCGGCACCGGAAAGCTGACGCGGGCGCTGGCGGCGCTCGGCGTGCGGGTCGTCGCGGTCGAGCCGGACCCACGGATGCTCGCGGTACTCCGCGGGCTCGGCCTCGAAGGGATGGAGGGCTCGGCGGAGGAGATACCGCTCGGCGACGGCGAGGCTTCCGCGGTCGTCGCTGGTTCGGCGCTCCACT
>VAXA01000207.1 GCA_005883365.1 Actinomycetota bacterium | reverse complement strand
ACGCGACCACGGTGCTGCTCGAGCCGCTGACGGCGGCCGAGACGGATGAGCTGATCGAACGGCTGCTCGGTGAGGCGCCACTCGCCGAGCCGCTTCGCGCGCGGATTCGCGACGCGGCGGAGGGCAACCCGCTGTTCGTCGAGCAGATGCTCGCGATGGTCGAGGAGTCGCCGAATGGCGACGTCGTCGTGCCGCCGACGATCCAGGCCCTACTCGCGGCGCGCCTCGACCAGCTCGAGGCCGCAGAGCGAGGAGTTCTCGAGCGCGGGTCGGTCGAGGGCAAGATCTTCCACCGAGGCGGCGTCGAAGCGCTGGGGCCGGACGAGCCCGACGTACCGACGAAGCTGATGGCGCTCGTCCGCAAGGAGCTCGTGCGGCCCGACCGGACACAGCTGCCCGGCGACGACGCGTTCCGCTTCCGGCATCTCCTCATCCGCGACGCCGCGTACGACGGCCTTCCCAAGGCGGCGCGGGCCGAGCTCCATGAGCGCTTCGCCCGCTGGCTCCAGGCGCAGGGCGCCGGCCTGGTCGAGCTCGACGAGATCCTGGGCTACCACTTCGAGCAAGCGCACCGCTACCGGGTCGAGCTCGGGGTCGGCGGCGATGAGACGGACGAGCTTGCGCGGAAGGCCTCCAAGCGGCTGGCCGCGGCCGGGGAGCGGGCCCTGATCCGTGAGGACGCTCGCGGCGCATGTGTCCTACTCGAGCGGGCACGTGCGCTTGTGCCTGTGGAGGAGCGCCCGCTGGAGCTCGAGATCCAGATGGTCCACGCGCGATTCGACGTGGGTGATCTGGCTGAAGCACTCGTCGTTGCGGACGAGCTTGCTGCACGCAGCCGCGCCGACCGCGACCGCTCGGCCGAGCTGCGGGCGTTGCTGGCCCGCGCCTTCGTCGCGCATCTCGCCGAAGCCACCAAGCTCGCCGAGATCCGCCCACTCGTCGACGAGGCTATCGCCTTCTTCGGCGAGTGCGGCAACGATGCCGGCTTGGCCGATGCCTGGCTCGTCGCTTCGGAGAACGAGCTCGGCGCCCTCCGGTGGCGGGCCATGGCGCTCGCCCTTGAACGAGCAGTCGATCACGGCAAGCGGGGAGGCAACCGCATTGTCGCCCACATCGCGGAGGGACACCGGAAGCCGCCGTATGCGTATGGCCCCTTTCCCGTCGAGGAGGCGCTCGCATTCTTCGACGAGCACCCTTCCGCAGGTTCCTTTCACCCGGCCTTTCGCGGACAGCTCGAGGCGATGCGTGGCAACTTCGAGGCCGCACGCGATTCTTTGAGGCTTGCGCGCGAGCGTGCCCGCGAGCTCGGCAACCGACTGGCCGAAGCCGGCCACTCGATGCAGGAGGCGGAGGTCGAGCTGCATGCGGGTGATGCCGAGCGTGCGGCCGAGGTCGCGCTCGAGGGTGTGGCTGCCCTCGACGCGCTCGGCGAGCGCGGCTGGCTCTCGACCGTCGCAGGGCACGCTGCGGAGGCGCTCTATCGACTCGGCCGCGACGAAGAGGCCTGGCAGCTGACTGTAAAGGCCGAGGAGGCCGGAGCGGCCGACGACGTGATCACCCAGATGCTGATCCTTCAGGTGCGGGCGAAGCTCCTCTCTCGCCGCGGCGAGCACGCGGAGGCCGAGCGGCTGGCACGCGAGGCCGTCGCGTGGGGCGAGCCGACCGACGCTCTCGAGTACAAGGCAAGCGCGCTCCGCGACCTCGCAATCGTGCTCGCGGCTGACGGAAGGCCCGATGAGGCGCTCGCCGCGCTCGACCAGGCGCAGACGCTGTACGAGGAGAAGGGCCACACCGTCGGCGTCGCGCGCGTCGAGCAGCTGCGAGCCGAGGTGGTCGCTACTCTCGAGGCGTGATCTCCTTCGCCCGCGGCGTCCCGGCGCCGGAGTGTCTCGCCGTCGAGGAGCTCGCGGATTGCGCCCGCGCCGCGCTCGAGCGCGACGGCCGCACGATCCTCAGCTACGGCCCCGGCGGCGGGTACGCCCCCCTGCGCGAGTGGCTCGCCGAACGGCACGGCGTCGAGCCCTCGCGCGTCGTGATCACGAGCGGCTCGCTGCAGGGCTTCGTCTTCCTCGCCGAGCAGCTCGTCCGGCCCGGCACACGTGTTCTCGTCGAGGCGCCCACGTACGACCGGCCGCTCAAGATCCTCACTCGGCTCGGCGCGGAGATCGTGACCGTCGCGATGGACGAGGACGGACTCATTCCCGACGAGCTGCCGGACGGCGACTTCGCATTCCTCTACACGATCCCGACCTTCCAGAACCCGAGCGGGCGGACCCTCTCGCTCGAGCGTCGTCTGCGCATCGCCGAGCTCGCCCGCGAGCGGCAGCTGCTCGTGCTCGAGGACGACCCGTACGGGCTCGTCCGCTACGACGGCGAGCCGCTCCCGAGCGTGTTCGACCTCGCGGACGGCGACCAGATCGCCTACTGCTCCTCCTTCTCGAAGACGGTCGCGCCGGGCCTGCGCGTCGGCTGGTTCGTCCTGCCGCCGCGGCTCGCGACCGAGATCGAGGCGCTTGCGGTCTCGACGTACATATCGCCGCCGTACGCGACGCAGGCGACGGTGCTCGAGTTCCTGCGGCGCGACAGCTTCGAGCCGAATCTCGAGCGCGTGAACGGGCTCCTGCGCGAGCGTCGCGACGCGATGCTCGAGGCTCTCGCGCGCGAGCTGCCCGAGGACGCGAGCTGGACACGGCCGGAGGGCGGCTACTTCGTCTGGCTCGAGCTCCCATCCGGCCCCCCGACGAGCGACCTGCTCTCCGAGGCGGAGGAGGCGGGCGTCACGTTCGTCAAGGGAAGCGACTTCTTCCCCGGCGGCCGGGGCGGGGAGCGCGCACTGCGCCTGGCTTTCAGCTTCGTCTCGCCGGACGAGATCGCCGAGGGCGTCTCAGTGCTCGGGAGCCTCGTGCGAGCGGCGGCGCCGGCGGCGCTCTAGCTGCGCGGCGAGGATCCCTCCGAGCAGGCCGATCCCGACAGCGAGCAGGATCAGCCAGACGAGCGAGACGCGCGCCGTCGCGAAGACGAAATGGACGCTCACCTGCTTCCGGTTCTCGAGCACGAACGCGATCGCGTACGCGAGAAGCATTCCAAGGAGGATCAGCCGCACGTAGAGCCGCGGCTGCCAGCGGTCGGCGACCTCGTCGGTATCGATCCGGGGGCGGCGCAGAAAGCGCACGCCCGGATCGTAAAGCCGCGCGAAGAGCTTTGCTCTTCGCGCGGTAGTCAAGGAACTCCGCCAACGGGAGAGCGGGGTCTCCCGTTGGCTCCGTGCTGAAGGGACATGGGGCTGACGCAGGATTCGGGATCGAGCTTCCGTCGCGAGCGCGCAGGCCTGCGGCGAGCGCGCTCGCTAGTCCGGCGTCGACGTAACGCACCGTTACGCCGCCGCCCTTGCCTCGACCAGGGTTCGAAGCGTTTGAACCACAACCAGGCCAAAAGGCCGGAGGCTAAGACATCCGCGCAGCGGGGGCTTAGCCGTAGGCCGGACTGCGCTCGCGCCGGCCTCCGCCGCGCGCGAGCGCACGAGGACGCCCTCTCGTCCAGAGCATCGAA
>VAXA01000206.1 GCA_005883365.1 Actinomycetota bacterium | reverse complement strand
TCCGGCGAGTCGGGAAAATGCGTGTCGACGCGCTTCCATGTTGCGACGGCGTCGGCGGTGCGACCGGACCAGTAGAGGGCCCAACCGAGCTCAAACTCGGCGACTGGGCTGTTGGGGTTGTCCGCGACCAGCGTCTTCAGCGCGTCGAGGCCGCTGCCGGGCCAGTCCGCGAAGGCGAGCCCGATGCGCGCCTGCACCGAGTGGTAGCGCGCGAAGATCGTGCGGGCCGCGGCCACGTGCTTCGCGTTCAGCAACTCTGCCGCGCGGGAAAGATCTTGGGCCTCTCGGTCGGCGCGGACGCCGAAGTCGAAGAACACCGGCGGTCTGCCGGCGCGCGGCTTCGTGACCGACCCGGGCACCGCCGTCCGCTCGCCGTGCGTCTGCAGAAGTGTCACGCCGACGACCGCGGCCGCCGCGACCGCAGCCGCGATCACCACGACGACGAGGACGCGGCGGTTGCCGATTCCTGCCACCCGAGAGGCCTCGGTCGCCACGGCCCGAGCGTAGCCGGGAACCGGCTCGCTACATTTCCGAAAGCGATGCCGAATTACCGTGAGCTTCTGCAGCAGGTCAAGTCGGAGATCGACGAGGTCGACGTCACTCAGGCGCGGGAGCTGCTCGCGTCCGACGAGCGGCCGCTCGTCGTCGACGTGCGCGAGCTGGACGAATGGACCGAGGGGCGGATTCCGGGCGCGATCCACGTCCCGCGCGGAAACCTCGAGTCGCGGATCGAGCAGGCAGCGCCCGACCACGCGCAGCCGATCCTTCTCTACTGCGCCGCGGGCAACCGCTCGGCCTTCGCCGCGAAGTCGCTCGAGGAGCTGGGCTACGAGAACGTCGTCTCCCTCGCCGGCGGCTACACCGACTGGAAGCGCAGCGGCCTGCCGACCGAACTGCCGCGGACGCTCGACGGCGCCAAGCGCCAGCGCTACAGCCGGCACGTCCTCATCCCGGAGGTCGGCGAGGAGGGACAGCTCAAGCTGCTCGACTCGCGCGTCCTCCTGCTCGGCGCAGGCGGGCTCGGCTCGCCGGCGGCGCTCTACCTCGCTGCGGCCGGGGTCGGGCGGATCGGGATCGTGGACGACGACCGCGTCGACGCCTCGAACCTCCAGCGCCAGGTCCTCCACTCGACCGCACGGCTCGGCGAATGGAAGGCGGAGTCGGCGAAGCGGACGCTCGAGGAGCTCAACCCCGACGTCGACGTCGTCCCGTACCTCGAACGGCTCACCTCGGAGAACGTCGAGCGGATCCTCGCCGACGGCTGGGACGTGATCGTCGACGGCGCCGACAACTTCCCGACGCGATACCTGATCAACGACGCCGCCGTTTGGCACGACATCCCGCTCGTGCACGGCTCGATCTACCGCTTCGAGGGCCAGGCGACGGTGTTCGAGCCACACGGGGGACCGTGCTACCGCTGCCTCTTCCCGCAGCCGCCTCCGCCCGAGCTCGCGCCGAGCTGCGCCGAGGGCGGCGTGCTCGGCGTCCTCCCTGGCATCGTGGGCTCGCTGCAGGCGAGCGAGGCGCTCAAGCTCTGTCTCGGGATCGGCGAGTCGCTCGCCGGACGGCTGCTCCTCTTCGACGCGCTGGCGACCGAGTTCAGCGAGGTCAGGCTCCGCCGCGATCCGGCGTGCCCGGTGTGCGGCGACAGCCCGACGATCACCGAGTACGTCGACTACGTCGAGTTCTGCTCTGGGAGGCCCGCGCACGCATGAGCCTGATCCGGATTCCTCCCATGCTGCGCGGTGAGGTCGGCGGCGCGCGCCAGGTGCCCGCCGACGGCGACACCGTGCGCGAGCTGCTCGACGACCTCATGGCCCGCTTCCCGGGGCTGCGGCCGCAGCTCGTCGAGGACGACGACATCGCGCCGTTCGTGAACGTCTACGTCGAGGGAGAGGACGTTCGGACGCTCGATGGGCTCGACACGTCGGTCGACCACGGCTCCACGGTCATCCTGCTCCCCGCGATGGCCGGTGGGCTCTAGCCCCCGCACGGCCGGCTCCCTTCTCGAGCTCGTCGGCAACACCCCGCTGGTCGAGCTGCCGCGCCTCGCACCGAAGCCGTCGGTGCGGCTGTACGCGAAGCTCGAGGGCCAGAACCCGACGGGCTCGATCAAGGATCGCGTCGCCCTCGCGATGATCGGAGCCGCCGAGGCTGTGGGCGAGCTCGAACCGGGGCGCGAGCTCCTCGAGCCGACGTCCGGCAACACGGGCATCGCGCTCGCGCTCGTCGCAAAGCTCAAGGGGTATCGGCTCACCTGCGTCCTGCCCGCCAACGCGACGGAGGAGCGACGACGGCTCCTGCAGCTGTACGGCGCGACGATCGTCGAGTCGCCCGGCGAGCAGGGCTCGAACGGCGCCGTGCGCCTCGCGCTCGAGCTTGCCGAGCGTGAGCCGCGCTACTTCATGCCATTCCAGTACGCGAACGAGGCGAATCCGCGCGCCCACTACGAGGGCACCGGCGCAGAGATCGCGGCGGCGCTCGACCGCGTCGACGTCCTCGTTGCGGGCCTCGGCACCGGCGGGACGCTGATGGGCGCCGGTGAGCGCCTGCGGGAGAGCTTCCCCGGCGTCGTGATCGCCGCAGCCGAGCCACTCCCGGGCGACCCGGTGATGGGGCTCCGCTCGCTCGATGACGGCTACGTGCCGCCGATTCTCGACGTCGCGAAGCTCGACCGGAAGCTGCTCGTCTCGAACGATGAGGCGGTGGCGGGCGTGCACGCGCTGCTCGAGCGCGAGGGCATTTTCGCGGGCGTGTCGAGCGGCGCGGTGCTCCACGTCGCGCGGCGGCTCGCCGGCGAGCTCGAGGAGGGCGTCGTCGTCTGCGTCCTCGCCGACGGCGGCTGGAAGTACCTCTCCGCCGGCTTCTGGCAAGGCGAGGAGATCGACGAGAGCAAGTTGTGGTGGTAGTGCCGCCGCCGGTCCGCGAAGCGCTCGCCGAGCACGCGCGACGGGAACTGCCGAACGAGAGCTGCGGCCTGCTCGTGCTGCGCGACCGCGTGGCGGATCGCTACGAGCCGGGCCGCAACGCCGCCGAGTCCCCCTATCGCTTCGAGCTCGAGGTCGACCCCGAACTCTGGTTCCTCGAGGACGAGGGCTACGAGCTCGCGGTCGTCCACTCGCACGTCTCCGCGCCGCCCCGCCCCTCCCGGACCGACGTCGAGAACGTCGGGCTCTGGCAGGGCCGCCCCTACCTCATCTACTCGGTCGCCCGCGACGAGCTCGCCGCCTGGACGATCGAGAATGGCTCGATCGAGCCGCTCGACCTCGGCTAACCGCTACTCGAGCTCGTCCTCGTCGACGAGCTCCTCTGCCGAGTCGGGCCGCTGCTGCGGATGCTCGAGGAAGGTCACGGCGATGCGCTCGATCCGGTTGCCCTCCACCTCGAGCACGTCGAACCGTATCCCGTCGTACGAGACGTCGTCGCCGGGCTCGGGTGCGCGCCCTAGCTGGCCGAAGACGAAGCCGGCGACCGTGTGGAAGTCCTCCTCCGGGAGCTCGGTGCCGAAGCGCTCGTTGAAGTCGTCGATCGAGAACATCCCGTCGACGCGATACGTGTCCTCACCGATCTGCTCGACCGGCTCCTCGGGCACGTCGAACTCGTCCTCGATCTCGCCCACGATCTCCTCGAGCAGATCCTCGAGCGTCGCGATCCCGACCATCGCCCCGTACTCGTCGACCACCACGGCGAAGTGGCTGTTGGTGCGCCGGAACTCCTGTAGAAGCGATGCGAGGTCCTTCGTCTCAGGGACGACGTAGGCCGGCCGCAGCAACCCCTCGAGGTCGACTCCCGCGAGCCCGCGGTCGTGGATCGCGCTGAACAGGTCGCGCACGTGGAGCACCCCGACGATGTCGTCGAGCGACTCGCGATAGACGGGGTACCGCGTGTACGGCGAGTCGAGGACGACAGCGAGCGCCTCCTCGGGCGGCAGGTCGATCGAGACCGCGGCGACGTCGGGTTTCGCGACCATCACGTCGGCGACGTCCTTGTCGCCGAAGACGAAGACCTTGTCGATCATCTGCCGCTCGTCCTCCTCGATCTGCCCCTGCTGCGTCGAGCGGGAGACGAGCATGCGAAGCTCGGCCTCCGAGTGCACCTCTCGCTCCGCGCCCGGCGGCTCGAGGCCGAAGCTGTGCAGGATCGCGTCGGTCGTCCGCCGCAGGATCCAGATGACGGGGCCGAAGACGACGAAGAACGCGCGAACGGGCGCGGAGACCCAGAGCGCCGTCGTCTCGGCATGGCCAAGCGCGGCTCCCTTGGGCACGAGCTCGCCGACGACGACGTGGAAGAAGCTCAGGATCGCGTAGGCGATGACGATGGCGAGGATGGCGGCCATCCAGTGCTTGAACTCGCGGGACAGCGTCGCCTCGCCGAGGGCGCCGATGCCCAGCGAGGTCAGCGTGACGCCGAGCTGCATCGCCGCGATGAAGCGGCCCGGATCCCCCGTGATTCGGAGGACGTCGCGCGCGCGGCGGTTGCCCTGGTGCTGGAGCTCGATGATCCGGGTGCGGCGCGCCGTGACGAGGCCGTACTCCGCGGCCACGAAGAAGGCGTTGAGCAGGATCAGGACCGCAACCCCGATCAGCTCGAAGAGGAGTGTCACGCCCTCACCTCGAGGGCGTGGGTACTAGGAGGTTTCTCGTCCAACTCTCCGGCCGGAGTATAGGGACGCCCTCGGCCGCATCCCGTCTACGCGAACATATGTTCGCTATCCTCCCGACGATGGGTGCCGAATACCGGGAGGAACCCCGCCGCAACGCCCTCAACCGTGTGCGCGGGATGCCGTTCGCCTGGTCACTCAACCCCTACATGGGTTGCGTCCACCGGTGTACGTTCTGCTACGTCCGCGCCTTCGAAGCGCGCGCCGACCGGCCCTGGGACGACCGCTACGGAGCCAGCATCCGGGTCAAGACGAACGTCGCGGAGGTGCTGCGGCGTGAGCTCGCGCGGCCATCCTGGCAGCGGGAGGCGGTCGCGGTGGGCGCGGCGACCGATCCGTACCAGCCGGCGGAGGGCCGTTACCGCCTCACGCGCGCGTGCATCGAAGCCTTCGCGGAGGCGTCGAGCCCGTTCTCGATCATCACCCGAGGGCCGCTCATCGTGCGGGACGTCGACGTGCTCGCCGAGGCCGCGCGCAGAGCGCGCGTCTCGGTCACGTTCTCCGTGCCGACGCTCGACGAGGAGATCTGGCGGCGCACCGAGCCGGGGACGGCGCCGCCGCGCCAGCGGCTCCGCGCCCTCTCGCGCCTCGTGGAGGCGGGGATCGACGCGCGGGTCGGGATGGCGCCGATCCTGCCGGGCCTCAGCGACCGGCCGGAACTGCTCGCCGACGTCGTGCGCGAGGCGCGGGCGGCGGGAGCGACCGGGATCTGGGCGAACCTCCTCTATCTGCGGCCCGGAACCCGCGAGCACTTCCTCGCCGCGCTCGAGCGCGACTGGCCCGAGCTGCTCCCGGACTATGAGCGGCTCTACCAGCGGAGCGCCTATCTCCCCCGTCGCGAGACCGACCCGGTGCGTGAGCGCGTCAGCGCTCTCGCCCGCAGCCACGGCGTCCGCGACCGGCGTCGCGTGAGGCTCGAGCCGCCTGCGATCGCGGAGCAGCTGGAGATAGCGGTTATGTGATAGCCGAAGCGCCGTTCTATGATCTCCCGGCCGTGGCGGCCTCCGAGATCACCTGTCTGATCGTCGACGATCACGAGGTCGTGCGCGAGGGGCTTCGCCTTTCGCTCAGCCGGGCGCCCCACATCCGCGTGATCGGCGAAGCCGCCGACGGCGAGGCTGCCGTCGCGCTCGCCGAGCGGCGGCGGCCGAACGTCGTGATCATGGACGTCCGGATGCCGGGCATGGACGGGCTCGAGGCGACGAAGGAGCTGATGGACAGGGTGCCCGACAGCGCCGTTCTCATCTTCACCGCCTACAGCGAGCGGAGCCTCCTCAGCCGCGGCCTCGAGTCGGGCGCCAAGGGCTATGTCCTGAAGGAGGCGCCGCACGAGACGCTCCTGCGGGCGATCGAGAAGGTCGCGAGCGGCGAGGGCTATGTCGACCCGGCTCTCATGCCCGCCTTCCTGACCGGCCGCGACAAGGACGACATGCTCACCGGGCGGGAGCGCGAGATCCTCCAGCTCCTCGCCGACGGCATGTCGAACGCCGACGTCGCGACACAGCTCTTCATCAGCCAGGAGACCGTAAAGAGCCACGTCCGGCACATCCTCGCCAAGCTCGAGGCGGACACGCGCACGCACGCAGTCGCGATCGCACTC
>VAXA01000032.1 GCA_005883365.1 Actinomycetota bacterium | reverse complement strand
ATGGCGACGGTCATCCCCTCGACGAGTGCGACCGTCATCGTCGTGCCCATGCCGGAGGCCTAGGGGTCGGTGGTTGCGCGGTCGTAGATGCGCCGGTTGGCCTCCTGGATGAGCGCGTCGAGCCGCTCGAGCCCTTGCAGGCGGTCTGAGTCGCCGCCCTCGAGGGCGGAGGCGGCGAGCCGCGATGCGACCTCGCCGGCCTGCGCGCCGCCCATGCCGTCGGCGACGGCGAAGAGCGGCGGCGCCACGACGTAGTTGTCCTCGTTGCGGAGGCGCCTGCGGCCCGTGTCGCTCGCCACTGCGTATGCGGCTACGGGCACGTCAGTCCTCCTCGATCAGGAGGTCGGTCTCGCCGACGCGGAGGACGTCGCCCGCGCCCAGCCGCTGCGCCCCCGCAACCCGCGCCCCGTTGACGTACGTGCCGTTCGTCGAGTCGAGGTCCTGCACCCAGACGCCGTCGCCGCGCACCTCGATCCGGGCGTGCCGGGCCGACGCGAACTCGTCGCCGCTGAGCACGAGGTCGTTCTGCCCGCCTCGGCCCACGGTCACGGGCGCCGAGTTGAGCTGGAACTCGTCTCCCTCCGCGAGGCTCGGGCTGCGCTGGACGACGAGCCGCACCGACCTGCGTGTGGAGCCTGAGCGGCGGAGGCCTGCCGCCGCGGCCGCCGCCGGCGTGAGGATCATGCTGTCCTGGCTCGGTGCCTGGCGCTCCCGTCCCGCCGAGCGGATGACGCGCACGACGAAGAGATAGAGGAGGACGAGGAACGCGATCTTGAGCGCGAGGAGCGCCTCCGCAACCGAGGTAGAGGCAACCATCGCCACGGCGTTCCTATTCCCGCTCGGTCGAGAAGGTGACCGTCGTCTCGCCGATGGTGAAGCGCGAGCCGTCGTCGAGCCGCGCGCGCTGCACGCGACGGCCGTCCACCTCCGTGCCGTTCGTCGAGCCAAGGTCGACGAGCCAGTAGGTCGAGCCCTCCTGCACGATCTCGGCGTGGCGGCGGGATACGTTCGGGTCCTCGATCTGGACGTCGGCGTCTCGTGAGCGCCCAAGGACGGAGCGCCGCTGGTCGAGCACGCGCCGCTCGCCGGCCCAACTGAGCACGGCGACCTCGCGCTCGACGCCGAGCTCCGCGAGCGAGGCGGCCTCGGTCGGCTGCGTCCGCGGCTTGTAGACCATCGTCGCCCCCGGTGGCGGACTCTCCACGGCCTCTGCCTCCTCGTCGCCGCGCCGCCCGTACTGCGCCATCCGGGTCGCGATGCCGAACTCTCCCACGCTGAGATCCTCGTCGGTCTCGAACACGATCCGCGGCGGCGTCAGCAGCGCGTAGTTCTCGCGCGAGGCGTGCTCGGAGAGGTATTCCTCGAGCTCCGACACGAGCGAGTTCTCGTAGCCCTCGAACTGCTCGCGGTCGCCTGGGGAGAGGTAGATGGTGTACTCGTTCGGGACGTAGACGCGGGTCACCGACGTCGAGCGGTGCTCGTCCATCTCCTTCGCAAGCTTGCGCGCGAGCTCGACCGGTTGGACGTTGGTGCGGAAGGCGCGGCCGAAAACGCCCTCGAAGACTCGCTCCAGCCGTTGCTCGATTCCCCGCAGGACCATCAGGTTGTCGCTGAGCGTACCCCCAGCGCGGGGGCGCGAAGCGCTGTGAACGCTGCGATCGCCCATGACGAGAGGAGAAGCGGGATCGCGGCGGCGCTCGGGACGGCCGCCACGGTGAGGACGATCATCGCCGCACCGAGCCCCGCCGCCGCCCAGCGGCCTCGGGCCCGCGCCTGCGGCAGGGCGACCGCGACGAGCGCGAGCGCGCAGGCCTCGACCAGCAGCGATGGCTGCGCGCCGGCCGCGCGGGCGAGCGAGCCGGCGACGTCGAAGGGATCGCGGGCGCCGGCGACGCCGAGGCCGAGCGGTGCCGCCCCGCCGACGAGGGGCAGGGCGACGTGGCGGATCCCGGCGGCGAGCGCCGCGGTCAGCACCCCGAGTACGACGGTGAGTGCACGCAGAGGCGCCGTGCGGACGCGTGCGGTGGCGAGGGGGAGGAGGCCGAGCGCGGCGACGGGGGCCAGCAGCGGGCCGAGCACGAAGAGCAGCCCGGCGCGCGGCTCCCGCCAGGTCACGAGCAGCCAGCCGCCGGCGAGGGCGGCGTAGAGAAGTGCGAGCCCGAGCGAGACGTTCCCGAGCGGGAACACCGGCACGGCGAGCGCGAGCGCGATGCCTGCGCGCTCACGGAAGAACGTCGCCGCCGCCGCGGCCGCCGCGAGCCCGAACGGCCAGCCGTGCGGATAGAAGGGCAGGGCGGAGGCGGTCCAGCCGGCGAGGATCGCCGCAAGCAGGGCGGTGACGGAGTGCCCGGCGTCGATGCGCGGCGGCAGGGTGAGTGCCGGCCGGTGCGGGATGGAGGTGGACGAGCCGGCCCCGCGCAGCGCGTCCGCGAGCTCCCGGGCCGACGGTCGCCTCGCCGGGTTGGTCGAGAGCGCGCTGTCGACGAGGCGCAGGAGCCGTTTCGGCAGGTCGGGGCGAAACTCGCCGAGAGGCCGCGCGCCGGCTTCGATCGCGCGCGCCGTCTCGAGCATCGAGCCGCGCCAGAACGGATGCCGTCCCGCGAGCGCCTCCCACAGCATCACGCCGACCGCCCAGACGTCCGCCGCCGGGGTAGCCTCCCCGCCCACCAGCCGCTCGGGCGAGATGTAGGCGAGCGTCCCCGGGACGTCCCCCGCCTCGGTCAGCGTCTCGGCCTCGGCCATCTGGGCGAGCCCGAAGTCGAGCACCCGCGCAGAGACTCGGTCACCCTCCGTCAGGAGGACGTTCGACGGCTTGACGTCGCGGTGCAGGATCCCGGCTGCGTGCGCGTGGGCGAGGCCCTCGCACACCTGGGCGCAGGCCTCGATCGCCGCGTCCTCCGTCAGCTCGCCGGCGCGCAGCGCCTCGCGGTAGGTGCGACCCGGGACGAACTCGTAGGCGATGTAGACGTGGCGCGGGTCGCGTCCGAAGCCATAGGCACGCAGGCAGGCGGGATGGCGCAGCTGGGCGGCAGCCTTCGCCTCGCGCTCGGCCCGTGCTGCTGCCTTGCCCTCACGGGCGACGATCTTGAGCGCGACGTCGAGACCCGTCCGCTCGTCGCGGGCGAGCCAGACCGAGCCGGAGCCCCCGCTGCCAAGCGGCCGCAGCGGCCGGTAGCGGCCGAGCACGAGCTCGGCGCCGGTGAGCGCTGGGGCGGCGGCCTGTCCCATGCCTAGCGGAGATTGGCGACCGCGTCGGACTGTCCTTCCCGGCCCGGTTAGGCTTGCCTCCCGAGTGAGCACGCACGACGACGACACGCAGCTCGAGTTCTTCGAGGAGCCGGAGACGCTCGAGTCGCCGGGCAGGCCGCGCCGGCGGATCGGGCCGCGGCGCGCCGGCGGTCCGCGGAGGCCCTCACCGCCGCCGCCGGGAGCCGTGGCGCTCGCGAGGCTCGCCGGGTTCGTGGCGCTCGCGATCGCGGTCGTTGTCGGCCTCGTCTTCTGGGTCGGCTCCTGCCAGGGCAAGAGCAAGCACGACGAGTACGCGTCGTACATGAACGACCTGCGCCCGATCGCGCTGAGCTCGGCCCGGACAGGCACGTCGTTCGTGAACGTGCTCGGCTCCGCGGACCTGACCCTCGTCGGGCTCCAGTCGAAGCTCGAACTGTGGTCGCGGCAGCAGCAGCAGGACTACGACGATGCGCTGCGCCTTCGGCCGCCCGGCCCGCTCCAGGCGGCGCACCAGGAGGCGCTCGCCACCTTCCAGCTGCGCGCGATCGGCCTGGCCGGCCTCGCCGACGATCTCGCCCGTGCGGGCTCGAAGACCGACACGGACGTGGCGAACTCGCTCGCCGCGCAGGCCCAGATCCTGAGCGCGAGCGACCTCGTCTGGGCCAACCTCTTCCACCTGCCGGCGACGCAGACACTGACGAGCGTCGGTGTGAAGGGCGTGATCGCGCCGCCGTCGCAGATCGTCTCGAACCCCGAGGTGATCACCGCTTCGTCGTTCGAGACCGTCTACCAGCGCGTGAAGGCGGCGAACGCCGGCGGCAAGCCGCCGAGCGGCCTGCACGGGAGCATGCTCGTGAGCACCGAGGCCGTGACGGGCAGCAAGACCGTCACGCTCAACCCGTCCACCCCCCAGACGGTGGACGTCGCGGCGGACCTCACGTTCAAGGTGACGTTCAACGACTCCGGCAACTTCCAGGAGGTGAAGATCCCGGTCTCGCTCAGGGTGACCGTCTTCGGGAAGGCGGTGCTGAAGAAGACGCAGATCGTCCCGTCGATCCTGGCCCAGCACACGACGACGGTCTCCTTCGGGAACCTCAACCTGCCGACGTCGGCGTTCGGCGCGAACGCAAGGGTGCACGTCGAGATCGGGAAGGTGCCGGGAGAGAAGCGGCTCGACAACAACAGCGCCTCGTATCCCGTCTTCTTCAGCCTCGGCTCGGGCGGGTAGCCGTTGAGCTCTGCGGTGGCCGGCTGGATCGCGATCGCGGCTGCGGCCGCCGCCGTCCTCGGCCTCGCGATCGCCCTCGCGCTGCATTTGCGGCTCCGCCGCGTCCGCGCAGCGCAGCTCACGCTTCTCGGGAGCGGCGGCAGCGACCTCCTCGATTTTGCGGTCTCACTCCAGGGGCTGATCGACGGGGTCCACCGGACGATCGACGACGTCGCGGCGGCGCTCGCACGGGTGGAACGCCGTGTCGACGCGACCGTGTCCCGGCTCGCGGTCGTCCGCTACGACGCGTACGAGAACACGGGCGGGCACCAGTCCGCCTCGGTCGCATTGCTCGACGCCTCGCGCAGCGGCGTCGTCCTGAGCGCAATCCAGGGGCGGGACTACGCGAGGATCTACGTCAAGGAGCTCGACGAGGGCCGCGCCGCAATTTCGCTCTCGCCCGAGGAGCAGGAAGCCGTCGAGCGGGCGATGAAGTCGCAGTAGTAGCGGCTTCGGCCGATGCTACTTTTCCGTCAGGTTGCAGCACGTTCTTGTTTTGAACGCGAGTTACGAGCCGCTCAACGTTTGTACGGTGCGGCGTGCCCACGTGCT
>VAXA01000205.1 GCA_005883365.1 Actinomycetota bacterium | reverse complement strand
GCCGCCCGTCTCGACGCGCTGCCGGCCGAGGAGCGCGAGGTGATCCTCGACGCCTCGATCAGCGGCCGCATCTTCTGGCGGGGCGCACTCGAGCGGATCGCACGCGACCCGACCTGCCTCGCCGACGCGCTAGGCGCGCTCGAGCGCCGCGACCTCGTGCGCCGCGACACCGTCTCCCTGATCGAGGGCGACGAGCAGTGGGCGTTCAAGCACGTCCTCATCCGCGACGTCGCGTACGACCTCCAGCCGCGCGCCAGACGTCGCGAGGGCCACCGCCACATCGCCGAGTTCATCGAGCAGTCGACGCCCGAGGTCGGCGAGGCCGGCGCCGCGCTCGCCCGCCACTGGCGCGGCGCCGGCGATCTCGAGCGCGCCGTCGGCCATTTCGTCTCGGCGGCCGAGGAGGCGGAGCGCGGCTGGGCGAAGCAGCTCGCCGTGGCGCTGTACAAGGAGGCGCTCGACATGACCCCCGCGGACGACCTCGAGCGGATCCGATTCCTCCGCGGGCGGTTAGCCGTCGCCCAGCAGGCAGTCTTCCACGTGGAGGACGCGGAGCTGCTCGGACTCGGCGGCGGCGGTGAGGCTTAGGCGGGCGGGAAGTCCGCCGGCGACACGTCGCCGGCGATCTCGTGCAGCTCGTCGATCGTGTGCTTGCCGAGCCTGGTCGAGTGCTCGCGGACGATCTCCGAGTTCGGCGCCTCGTAGACGCAGTACGTGTGCACGAGCCCCTCGTCGTCGACCACGACGTGGCTGTGCTCCCAGTTGATCTCGGGAAACTCGCCCTCGGTCAGCTCACGCGAGCGGCGGCCGATGGGCGGCATCTGCTCCTCGCCGACCTCGAAGCTGCGGACGATCATGTAGCGCGGCATGGCGCGATCTTAGCGGCGCGCGTCCGCACGGAGAAGGACAAGCAGCTTCCCGCGGTAGATCCGCATCTCCGCGTGCCGCCAGTCGGAGTGGGTCTGGTGCGCCCACGGCTTGTACCGCTCCTTGTGGTACGGGCTCGAGAGGCTCTCGTTGTGCCCGATCACGTTGCGGATCCTGATGTGGAACCGCCCGACGAGCCACGCCGTGAGCTCGAGCGACGAGCGGAGCTGCTTGCGGTCGTGGAGGATCTCGGCGTCGGACGTGCCGACGTGCTCGATCCCGATCGCGACGTAGTTGAGCCCGACCGTGTGCCGGCACATGACGCTGAGCCGTACGAGCTGGTAGATCGTCCCGTCGCGGTCGACGACGAAGTGCGCGCACGTGCCGGGGAGCTCGCCGAGCTCGGGATCCGGCGTGTCGGCGGCGAACGTGTTCCAGGCGGCCATCTCCGCCCTGCGCTTCGGCCCGTACGGGATCGGCTTCCACACGATGTGCGGTCTCGGCGCGATGGCGAGCGAGATCGCGACGGCGAGGGCGGCGAACACGGCCCAGCAGGCTAGCGCGCTATTGCCCTCGTGGGCTAGCGCAGCCGGTAGATGCGCTCGCCGACGAGCTCGGCGTGGAACCGGTCGAGAAGCTCCTTCGCGTGCGGCCGCCCCGGCTCGGCGAGCAGCATCTCGCCGCCAAGCTGTGGGAGGAGCTCCGCGAGCTGCTCGGCATTGCGCGCCTCGTAGAGGAGGTCGGCCCCGAGGACGAGATCCCATGGGGCCGCACGGAGCAGCGGCTCCGGCTCGCTCCAGCGAACACGGGCAACGCGAACGAAGACGCCGTTGCGCTCGGCATTCCGCCGCAGCAGCTCGATCGCTTCCTCCGCCCAGTCGGTCGCGAGCACCTCGCCGCCGCGGAGCGCCGCGGCGAGCGACGGCAGCCCGAGGCCGCAACCGAGCTCGAGAATCCGCAGACCCTCCAGGTCGCGACCGGCGACGTGACGCGCGAGAGCGAGACCGCTCGGCCAGAGCTCGGCCCAGTACGGCAGGAACTCCTCCTCGTCGAATGCCGCCTCGTCGATCAGCTCCTCGGCGCTCGGCGGGCGGAGGATCTCGAGCCGCAGGCCGGGCGCGAGCTCGACCTCCTCTTCGACGAGGTTCAGAGCGTCGCGAAGAGGTCGACGGGCACGCCGTCGGGGTCGCTGAGCTGCGCGTAGCGCTGGCCCCAGAACGCATCCCACGGCTCCTTCTCGCCGTCGAAGCCCGCCGCGACCACGCGCGCGTACAGCTCGTCCACCTCGGCCGGGCTGGCGCACTCGAACGCGAGCGCCAGCTGGTTTCCGGCAGCGCGCGTCCAGTCCGGCCGGAAGCTGCCGATGACCTCCTCGGTGTCGAGCATCAGCCGGACGCCGTTCGGGAGGGTCGCCTCGACGTGGCCGTTGCCCTCGGGGAACTCGATCCCGAGCTGGCCGTAGAACGCCACGGAGCGCCTCATGTCGGAGCAGACGATTCCGATCGCGTTCAGCTGCGGCACAGCTCGGACGCTAGCCGTTAGCGTCGGAATGTGCGGCATCGGCAACTTGGCTCGAGCGATTTGATGGTCTCCGAGATCTCGCTCGGCTCCTGGATGACCTACGGCGGCTCGGTCGAGCGCGAGCGCGCCGAGGCGTGCGTCGCCAAGGCGTTCGAGCTCGGGATCGACTTGATCGACACGGCGAACGTCTATTCCGGAGGCGGCGCCGAGGAGTTTCTCGGAGAGGTCCTCGCCGACCGGTCGCGCGACTCGTACGTCCTCGCCACGAAGCTCTTCTTTCCGATGTCGGAGTCCGACCGCGGCCTCTCCCGCGAGCAGGTGGCCAAGCAGATCGACGCCTCGCTACGGCGGCTTCGCACCGACCACGTCGACCTCTACCAATGCCACCGCTACGACTGGGACACCCCGCTCGAAGAGACGATGGAGGCGCTGACCGAGGTCGTCCGACAGGGGAAGGCGCGGTATCTCGGCTTCAGCGAGTGGCCGGAGGGGAAGATCCGCGAGGCGCGGGCGATGGGCGGCGTCGAGCACTTCGTCTCGAGCCAGCCGCAGTACTCGATGATCTGGCGCGGCCCTGAGCGCGACGTGATCCCCGCCTCACGGGAGCTCGGCATCTCGCAGATCGTGTGGTCGCCGCTCGGCCAGGGCATCCTCACGGGCAAGTACCAGCCGGGCGAGCCGCCGCCGGGCGACAGCCGCGCCGCACACGAGCGGATGAGCTACTTCATGGATCGCGCCGCCGACCAGGCGCTCCTCGAACGTGTGCAGCGGCTGCGGCCGGTCGCGGAGGAGCTCGGCCTGTCGATGGCCCAGCTCGCGCTCGCGTGGGTGCTGCGGGAGGAGAACGTCGCCTCCGCCATCATCGGCGCGACGCGACCCGAACAGGTCGAGGACAACGCGGCGGCCTCGGGCGTCGCGCTCGACGCCGCCACGCTCGAGCGGATCGACGAGATCCTCGGCGACAGCGTCCGCTGGGACGGGCCCGCCTCTGCTCGGGGCTAGCCCCCGGCGTCGCCGTTGCGCGCCGCGAGGACCGAATCCGCTAGGCCGTACTCGACGGCCTCTTGCGGGGCGAGGAAGCGATCCCTGTCGATGTCCTGCACGACCTGCTCGACGTCCCGGCCGGAATGGTGCGCGATCACCTCCGCGTAGCGGCGCGTGAGGGAGAGGATCTCGCGCGCGGCGATCTGGATGTCGGCAGGCGTCCCGCGGAAGCCTCCCGACCCCTGGTGGATCATCACCTTCGAGTTCGGCAGGACGAAGCGCTTGCCGGCCGCGCCGCCCGCGAGCAGTAGGGCACCCATTGACATCGCCATCCCGATGCAGTACGTCTGCACGTCCGGCTTGACGAACTGCATCGCGTCGTACATGGCCATCCCGGCGTAGACGTCGCCCCCAGGCGAGTTGATGTAGAAGCGGATGTCGGCGTCCGGGTCCTCCGCTTCGAGGAAGAGGAGCTGGGCGACGACGAGATTCGCCGCCGACGCCTCGACCTCGGTGCCGAGGAAGACGATGCGCTCGCGCAGGAGCCGCGAGAAGATGTCGAACGAGCGCTCGAAGCGCCCGTCGGACTCGACCACCATCGGCACCAGGTGGTTCGATACGCTACTCATCGGTTGCACATCATACGCAACTAGGAGGTTGCGCGATGGAGGTCGAGCGGGAGATCGTCGTACCGGAGACGCCCGACGAGGTGTGGGAGGCGCTGACGGAGCCGGAGCGGCTCGAGGAGTGGTTCGCGTCGGAGGCCGAGCTCGACGCCCGGCCCGGCGGCGAGGGGGTCTTCCGCTGGGGAGACGGCGACGAGCGTCGGGTTGTCGTCCGCGAGTTGGAGGAGGAAAGGCGCCTCGTGCTCGACTGGGACGACGGCGGGACCGTCGCGATCGAGCTCGAGGAATGCGAGGACGGGACGCGCGTGCGTGTCGTGGAGACCTCGCCGGAGATCGCTCCCGCCCTCGAGCTGCGCGCGCTGTCGCTGGAAGCGTCGGCGGCCGAGCCGCCGACGCCCTGCGGGAAGACCGCGCCGCCAGAGGCGGCGCTGGCGTGGACGGCGGCCACGGCGGCGTAGACCGCGTCTTCGCCGCACTGGGTGACGCCGGGCGCC
>VAXA01000204.1 GCA_005883365.1 Actinomycetota bacterium | reverse complement strand
TGCCGCCGTCGTCGCCCTTCTCGATCTACGACTTCTCGTGCTGGGCGCGGCAGACGTTCGTCGCCCTCGCGGTCGCGCAGTCGCTCCGTCCCGTCCGGCCGGCCGACGTCGACCTGACCGCCATCGGCGCGATCCCCGGACGCACTCGCCGCCCACGGCGACCGAGCCTGCTGCGCCGGCGGGCGCTCACCGTCGCCGAGCGCTGGATCCGCGAGCGGCAGGATGCAGACGGCTCGTGGGGCGGGATCCAGCCGCCGTGGGTGTGGGGGATCATCGCGCTTGCGGCGCTCGGCCACGGGCTCGACGACCCGGTGCTCGGCAAGGCGGTGGAAGGGTGGCGGGGCTTCATGGTCGAGGACGGCGAGCGGCTGCGGCCCGAGGCGTGCCAGTCGCCCGTCTGGGACACGGGACTGGCCCTGCTCGCGCTCCGCGCCTGCGGCGTCGCGGACGACCACCCGCAGCTCGTGCGCGCGGGGGAGTACCTGCTCTCGGAGGAGGTGCGCGTCAAGGGCGACTGGGCGATCCGAAAGCCCGACCTCGCGCCCGGCGGCTGGGCCTTCGAGTACGAGAACGACAACTACCCCGATGTGGACGACACCGCCGTCCTGCCGCTCGCCCTCCAGGGGATGGGCATCGGCGAGGAGGCCGCCATCGCCCGCGGCGTCGAGTGGCTCGTCGGCATGCAGTCGCGCGGCGGTGGCTGGGGCGCCTTCGACGTGGACAACAGCGCGATGTGGCTCTACCGGATCCCGTTCTGCGACTTCGGCAAGGTGACAGACGAGCCGAGTGCCGACGTCACCGCCCACTCCCTCGAGCTGCTCGGAACGCTCGGCGTCGAGCGCGACGCGGCGGAGCGGGGGGTCGAATGGCTCCTCTCCGAGCAGGAGGAGGACGGCTCGTGGTTCGGGCGCTGGGGCGTCAACCACCTCTACGGCACCGGGGCGGCCCTGCCGGGCCTCGAAGCGTGCGGCATCCCGCACGACCATCCCTCGATGCGACGCGCCGTCGCCTGGCTCGACTCCGTGCAGCAGGAAAGCGGCGGTTTCGGCGAGGACATCCGCTCCTACGGCAATCCTGCCTGGCGTGGCCGCGCGAATTTCACGACCGCGTCGCAGACGGCCTGGGCGCTACTCGCGTACGTGGCCGCAGGAAACGCTGAAGATTTGGCCACCCGCCGGGCGGCAGACTATCTCTGCGCAGCGCAGCGCACGGACGGAGACTGGGAGGAGGAGCACTTCACGGGTACGGGATTCCCGCTCGATTTCATGATCCGGTATCACCTCTACCGCATTACATTTCCCCTCCTGGCGCTCGGACGACTGAGAGAAAGGTTGGCTGGATGAAGTTCCCCCTGGCATCGACGGTCTCGATCGGCAAGTACGTCGCCTCGCAGCAGCGCAAAGGTGAGCGGTATCCGCTCGTCCTGATGCTCGAGCCGACTCTCGCGTGCAACATCGCCTGCATCGGCTGCGGGAAGATCCGCGAGTACGAGTCGAACCGCGCCCGCCTTTCGGTCGAGGAATGCGTCGACGCTGCCGTCCAGTGTCCGGCACCCGTCGTCTCGATCTGCGGCGGCGAGCCGCTCGTCTACAAGGGGATCGACGAAGTCGTCTCGCAGGTGCTCGAGCTCGGTAAGACCATCGAGCTGTGCACGAACGCGCTGCGGCTCGAGCAGTGCCTCGACTGGTTCGAGCCCTCGAACCGGCTGACCTTCGTCATCCACCTCGACGGCATGCGCGAGATCCACGACTACGTCTGCGACTACCCGGGCCTCTGGGACATCGCGATCGACGCGATCAAGACGGCGCGCGCCCGCGGTTTCCGAGTCACGACGAACACGACCATCTTCAAGGAGACCGAGGTCGGCGACGTGGTCGAGATGATGCGCTACCTCACCGATGACGTCGGCATCGACGGGATGATGATCGCGCCCGGCTACCAGTACTCCCAGATCGACCCGGCGCTGACGATGACGCGCGACGAGCACGAGGAAAAGTTCCGCGTAATTCGCGCGGCGACCAAGGAGCACGGCTACCGCTGGATCGCCTCCCCGATCTACCAGGACTTCCTCACCGGCCAGCGCGAGCTCACGTGCGCGCCGTGGGGCTCGATCACCCGCAACCCGTACGGCTGGAAGGGCCCCTGCTACCTCCTCACCGACGGGATCTTCCCGACGTACGAGGCGCTGCTCGACGGCATGGAGTGGGAGGCATACGGCCCGGGCAACGATCCGCGGTGCGAGCACTGCGGGATCCATTGCGGCTTCGAGCCGTCGGCGGCGTACGAGGCGTCGAGCAGCCTGAAGGAGACCGTGCGGAGTCTCGCGTGGACGCTGACCGGCTGAGCTCTTACACCTTCGCTTGCGCGACGAGCGCCGAGGAGCGCATCGCGCGGCGGCTCGGGCTCGATGCAGTGCGCGTCGGCGTCTGTGTCGCGAACGGGGTGCCCGAGGGGCGTCTCGTGTCGTTCGGGCTCGCCGGCTCGCTGGGCGGGCTGCGGGTCGGCGACGTGCTCGACGCGACCCGTGTCGTCGACGAGACGGGCACGACACTCTGGGAAGGCCCGGGCCTCGGCGTGCGCGGCGCCCGCGCCGGCATCGTTCTCGGCGGCGACGTCCTCGTGCACGACGCGGCCGAGCGGGCGCGCCTCCATGAGGCGAGCGGCGCCGACGCCGTCGACATGGAGAGCGGCGTGCTCGCGCGCAGCGGCCGGCTCGCCGGCGTCCTCCGCGCCGTCTCCGACGACGCCGGCAGCGCCGTCGAGGGAGTCGACCGGACGGTGCACGCCGACGGCCGCACGAACGTCGCGGGCCTCCTCCGCTGGATCGCGACCCGCCGCGGCGACGCGGTGCGCTCGATGCGCGACGCGCTGACGGCGCTGCACGCTCTCGAACAGGCTGTGGTCGCATGAGGGGCCGCGTCCTCCTCGCGGCGCCCCGCTCCTTCTGCGCCGGCGTCGACCGCGCGATCGAGATCGTCGAGCGGCTGCTCGAGCAGTACGGGCCGCCGGTCTACGTCCGCCACCAGATCGTCCACAACGAACACGTCGTGCGGCGGCTCGAGAAGCTCGGCGCCGTCTTCGTGGAGGACGAGGAGGAAATCCCGGAGGGCGAGATCTGCGTCCTCTCCGCGCACGGCGTCTCGCCGGCGGTGAAGGAGAACGCGCAGCGACGCGGCCTGCGGGTCGTCGACGCGACGTGCCCGCTCGTGAACAAGGTGCACGCCGAGGCGCGCCGCTACGCCGACAGCGGCCACCTCGTCGCGCTCGTCGGGCACAAGAACCATGTCGAGGTGATCGGGACGCTCGGCGAACGGCCCGACTCGACGGTCGTGATCGAGTCGCCGGAGCAGGCGCTCGAGCTCGATACGGAAAAGCCCGTCGCCGTGATTACGCAGACGACGCTCTCGCTCGACGACGTCGCTCCGATCGTCGATGCGCTCGAGGATCATCTCGGCACGCTGCGGCGGCCGCACGCGGACGACATCTGCTACGCGACGCAGAACCGCCAGGACGCGGTGAAGGCGATGGTCTCGCAGGGCGCGACGCTCGTGCTCGTGATCGGCTCGGAGACGAGCTCGAACGCGCAGCGGCTCGTCGAGGTCGCGCAGTCCGCAGGTGCGCAGGCGACGCTCGTCGACGGAGAGAGCGGGCTCGACCCCGCGCTCCTCGACGGCCACGAGACGATCGGCCTCACCGCCGGCGCGTCGACGCCCGAGGAGCTCGTGCGCGCGACCGCGGCGCAGCTCGCCGAAGCGGGCTACGCGCTGCCGGAGGAGATCGAGGTCGCGAAGGAGGACGTCCATTTCCGGCTGCCCAAGGAGGTCGCACAGGCATGACGACCGTCGAAGTCCCCTACTCGATCGCCGCGGCCCTGCCGTCGCTGTCGGTGATGGACATCACGAACGACGTCTCGCGCGAGGTGGCCGAGGCCGGAGTGACCTCCGGCATCGCGTACCTCCATACCGAGAGCGCGCTCTCGCTCGTGCGGGTGCAGGAACGCGAGACGGGCTTCTTCGAGGATCTCGAGTCGTTGCTCGAGCGCGTCGTCCCCGCGAAGCTGCGCTCGCGCGAGCGGCTGCTCGCCTTCCTGCTCGGCCCACGGTCGGAGCAGGTGCCGTTCGCCGACGGCGTCCTCTGCCTCGGTCAGTGGCAGCGGATCCTCCTCTTCTCGCTCGACGCCCAGCACCGTCCCGACTGGACGCTCACGCTGCTCGGCTGACGCCTCCGTGCAGGCGCGGGAGCTGACCACCGACGAGGCCGAGCGGCCTCTCGGCTGGCACTATCCGGAGCCCTATGCGACGTACGACGCCGAAGGACCGCTCGGCCGGGACCTCGGCTTCTTCGCGGTGGAGAGCGAGGACGGCGACCTCGTCGGTTTCGGCTGCGTGGGAGCCGAGGCGAGGGTGCCGGGCGTCGAGGAGGAACCCGGGACGGTCGATGTCGGCTACGGGATGAGGCCCGACCTGATCGGCCTCGGCCTCGGCCGGGAGTTCGTCGGCGCCGTGCTTGCTCACGTCGTGGAAGGCCACCCGGACGCTCGGCTGCGGATGTCGATCTTCCGCTGGAACGGGCGCTCGCGCCGCGTCGCGGAGGCGCACGGGTTCCGCATCGCCGGCCAGGCAGGCGAATTCGACGTGCTGGTGCGGGAGGCGCCGCGGAGTTCGGACGGCGCGGAGTACCGTCAGGCCTGAGATGCTCGTCCTGACTCGCAGCGAGGTGGAGGAGCTGCTCGACCTCGACGCGCTCCTCGATGCGCTCGCGGCCGTGCACGTGGAGCTCTCCGCCGGGCAGGCGTCGCTCGTGCCGCGAGTCGGCGCGTTCGCCGGCAAGGCCGGCGTGCTGGGCGCGATGCCTGCCTACGTCCCCTCGAGCGGCCTCGGCTGCAAGCTCGTCACGCTCTTTCCCGGTAACCGCGACCGCCCGACGCACCAGGCGCTGATCGCGCTCTTCGACCCGGCGACGGGCACGCCGGTCGCGCTCATGGACGGGACGTACATCACGGCTATGCGCACGGCCGCGGCGGCCGCGCTCGCCGCCCGGCTCCTCGCGCGGCCGGACGCGCGCGTGCTGGCGATCCTCGGCACCGGCGTGCAGTCGCGCTCGGCACAGGAGATGTTCCCGCGCGCCCGCGACTTCGCGGAGGTGCGCGTCGCCGGGCGCGGCGAGTTCGAGGACGCCGTGCGCGGCGCCGACGTCGTCCACGCCACCACGGCGTCGCCCGACCCGGTCATCCGGTTCGAATGGCTCAGCCCCGGCGTGCACGTGAGCTCCGTCGGGTACGGCGCCGGCGGCTCCGAGCTCGACCCGGCAATCGTCGAGCGCGCGGACGTCGTCGTCGTCGAGCAGCGCGACTCGGTGTTCGCGCCGCTTCCGGCCGGCGCCCCGGAGCTCGAGCCGCGCGGCCATGACGGAGTCGTCGAGCTCGGCGAGATCATCGCCGGGACGGCGGCCGGGCGCAGCTCAGAGGACCAGATCACGCTGTACAAGTCGGTCGGCGTCGCCGTCCAGGATCTCGCCGCCGCGACGCTCGTGCTCGCAGCCGCGCGGGAGCGCGGAGCCGGTCAGGAGATCGAGCTGGAGGAGATCAGCGTATGAGCAGCAACGACTTCAAGCCGGGCCTCGAGGGCATCGTGGCCGTCGAGACCGAGATCATGGAGCCGGATCGCGAAGGCGGCATGCTCCGCTACCGCGGCGTCGACGTCGAGCCGCTGATCGGCAGGTACCCGTACGAGAACGTCTGGGGCCAGCTCGTCGACGACGACATCGAGTCCCGCATGCCCCTCCCCGAGCCGTTCGAGCCGGTCGGCCTGACCGGGCGCGCGCCGGCCGACCTGCAGGCGCAGACGGCGCGGCTGTCGGGCCTGTGGGGGCTCGGCAAGCTGAACGAGATCTCCGACGACGAGGCGCGGAAGGACCTCGGCCGGCTCTCGGGCCAGATGATGTCGATCGTCGCCCGCTCGGCACGGATCGCGGACGGCCACGACGACGAGGTTCCGGCCGACGTGGTGGCCGAAGGGAAGACGGCCGCGGAGAGGTTCCTCCTCCAGTGGCGCGGCCACGCGGATCCCAAGGCCGTCCGGGCGATCGACACGTACTGGATCTGCACGGCCGAGCACGGCCTCAACGCGTCGACCTTCACGGCGCGCGTCGTCGCCTCGACCGGCTCGGACTGCGGCGCGGCACTCTCCGCCGCCGTCGGCGCGCTCTCCGGGCCGCTGCACGGCGGCGCGCCCGCGTACGTCAAGCCGATGCTGGAGGAGGTCACCGCGATGGGCGACCCGGAGAAGTGGGTGCACGACACGCTCGACGCGGGCAAGCGGATCATGGGCTTCGGCCATCGCATCTACCGCGCCGAAGACCCGCGGTCGCGGATCCTGAAGCACACCGCGCGAGACCTCGGATCCCCGCAGATCGAGATCGCGGAGCGCCTCGAGGAGGCGGCGCTCGCCGAGCTCGAGCGGCGCAAGCCGGACCGCCCACTGAAGACGAACGTCGAGTACTACTCGGCTCTCGTGCTCGACATCGCCGAGGTGCCGCCGCCGCTGGCGCCTGCGATGTTCGCCTGCTCGCGCGTCGCCGGCTGGTCGGCGCACATCCTCGAGCAGAAGCGCACGGGCCGGCTGTTCCGTCCCTCGGCGCGCTACGTCGGCCCGGGAGCGCGCTCGCTGCAGGAGGTCTAGGCTTGGTCGCCGTGAGACGGCTCGCACTCGTATTCGTGGTGGTGCTCGCGCTCGCCGCCTGCGGCGGCGGGAGCAAGGCCGGCGGGGACGCGACCGCGCAGATCAAGAGCGCCTACGCGAAGTTCTTCTCGAGCAAGACCGCGCTCTCGACGCGCATCGGCTTGCTCCAAAACGGCTCGAAGTTCACTTCGGTCATCTCGGCGCTCGCGAAGAACCCGCTCGCGAGCGACACGAGCGCGACGGTGTCGTCGGTAAACCTCGAGGGCGCGAACAAGGCGAAGGTCGTCTACACGGTGAACGTCTCGGGGAGTCCGCTCCTCGAGAACAAGACTGGCACCGCCGTCCGGATCGGCGGCAAGTGGAAGGTCGGTTACGCGAGCCTCTGCAAGCTGATCGCGCTCGAGGGGCCGGCTCCGGCGGCGTGCCACTCCGGTTGAGGCGCTCGCGGTCGGCCGCGCTCGCGGCCGTCTGCGCGATCCTCTTCCTCACCTTCCTCGACAACACGATCGTCAGCGTCGCGCTCGCCGACATCCAGTCGTCGCTCAGC
>VAXA01000203.1 GCA_005883365.1 Actinomycetota bacterium | reverse complement strand
CGCGGGAGACGGGTCGCGCAGGAACGGTCGCGCGACGAAGACGACGGCGACGACGGCGAGCATCGCCGCAAGCGCGAGCGCCCATTCCATCTCAGATGCCGGCTGGGGCCGCGCCCGCCGCGTAGCGTGCGGCCAAGCGCCGCTGCTCGACCGCGTCCGGCCACATCGCGATCAGCGCGCCGGCGACGAACAGGAAGCCGGCCGCCCAGATGAGGTTGATGAGCGGCTTCACGAACACTTTCAGGTCGATCTTGTCGCCCTTCACGATCTGCGCCGTCGTGAAGACGTCGCCGAGCGAGCGAGGGTCGTGGTAGATCGACGCCTCGGTCGCCTGGCCCTCGATTGGGAAGAAGTTCTCGCCCGGGGTGAGGCGGAAGCGCTCGCCGTGGCCGGATACGGCGACCAGTGCCCGGAAGCCGGTGTAGTTCGGGCCTTTCACTCCGGCCAGCCCGCGGTAGGTGAGCGTGTAGCCGGCCGCCTCGATCGACTGCCCCGGCCGCAGCGTCCGCTCGCGCACGGTCTGGTACGCGCTCGAGCCGGCGATGCCGATCGCGAGCAGGACGACCGCCGCGTGCACGACGTAGCCGCCGTAGCGGCGGCGGTTGCGCGCGATCAGCCGGAACACTCCTCCCGCCGCAGCCCGTCCCCGCACGAACTCGAGCAGGATCGAGGCGACGACGAAGGCTCCGAACGTGTACGCGAGCAGGCCAGGCCAGGAGCTCCCGAAGCCGAGGGCGAGCAGCGCGACGCCGGTCACGACGGCGGCGGCGAACGGCACGAGGAACGTCTTCCCGAGCGAGCGGAGCGAGGCTCTCCGCCAGGCAACGAGCGGCCCGAGCCCCATCAGGAGCAGCAGCGGCAACCCGAAGGTGTGGAGGAAGAAGTTGTAGTACGGCTTCGAGACCGAGCGCGTCTCGCCGCGCACCGCCTCGGAGAGGACCGGGTAGAGCACCCCCCAGAGGATCGTCAGGCAGAGGGCGACGAGCAGCAGGTTGTTGTAGAGGAACGTCGCCTCGCGGGAGACGAGCGACTCGAGCCGCGTCTTCGTCCGCAGCAGCGGCAGCCGCCAGCGGATCAGCACGACCGAGAGGACGATCATCAGCGCGAGGAAGCCGAGGAACCAGCCGCCGATCGGGCTCTTCGCGAATGAGTGGATCGAGTCGATCACGCCGGAGCGCGTGAGGAACGTGCCGAAGAGCGAGAGGTTGAAGGCAAGGGCGACGAGCACCATGTTCCAGACCTTCAGCATCCCGCGCTTCTCCTGGATCATCACCGAGTGGAGGAACGCGGTCGCCGCGAGCCACGGCATGAGCGCGGCGTTCTCGACCGGATCCCAGGCGTAGTAGCCGCCCCAGCCGATCTCGACGTACGCCCAGTGGGAACCGATCAGCTGTCCGACGCCGAGGAACATCCATGCAGCGAGCGTCCAGCGGCGCGTCGCGACGATCCAGCGCTCGTCCGTCCGGCCGGAGAGAAGCGCGCCCATCGCGAAGGCGAACGGGACGGTGAGGCCGACGTAGCCGAGGTAGAGCAGCGGCGGATGGGCGAGCATGTACGGGTTCTGCAGGCTCGGCACCATCCCCTGGCCGTCCACCGGCGCCGGCTGCACGCTGAACGGGCTCGAGACGAAGCAGAGCATGAAGGCGAAGAAGGTGGCGACGAGCCCGAAGACGGGCACGGTCCACGCGATCAGCTCGCGCGAGCGGCGGTTGAGCCAGACCGCGAGCCCGGCGTACCCGGTGAGCACGAGGAGCCACAGCAGGAGCGAGCCTTCCTGTCCGCCCCAGAAGGCCGACAGCGCATAGCCGAGCGGCAGCTTGTGGCTCGTGTGCTGCCACACGTAGACGAAGGTCAGGTCGCGGCGTCCGAGCGCGACGAGGAGAACGACGGCCGCGACGAGCGTGGTCGGGAACGCGGCGAGGAGCGCGTTCTGGGCCGAGAGCGCGAGTCGCCGGCGCCGCTTCCACGCGGCATACGAGCCGGCGACCAGGGCGTACGCGACGAGGCCGAAGGCGAGGAGGAGCGTGGCGCGCCCGAGCGGGGCCATCAGCGCGTCAGGTCTTCGAGGACTTCGCGGGCGTGTACTTCGAGGGACACTTCGTCACGAGCGAGCCCGGCTTCGCCACGAAGATGCCGTTGCGGAGCGTTCCTTCGAGGACAACGTGACGTCCGACCTTGAACAGGTCGGGGACGCTGCCGCGATACGCGACGGGAACGCGGGCCGACGCGGTCCGGCCGATGTCCTTGAGCCGGAACCGGAGGCCGCCGTGCGTGTAGGCGTCGCCCTTCACCGGGCCGACGACGGTGCCGATGAGCGTGACGTCTCCGGTGTGGCCGGCGAGCGAACTCGGGCTCAGCTGTGCGACGCCGTTCCCGGCAAGCGCCGTGTAGACGACGAACACGGCGAGAGCGGCCGCCACCGAGAGGGCAATCACGAGCCGCGCAGGACTGGATCCCACGCGCGCATCGTAGCCCTCGTCCGCCCGAGGGAGCGGCAGTCCCGGGCGGTCGGTCTAGCTCTTCGGCGCCCTGGCCGGCTTCCGCGCCGGGATGCGGTACCCGTGCTCGTGGCAGAGCGAGCCGGGTGCGTCCTCGGTGAGGGCGTCGCAGTACCCCTTACCGTAGGCGGCCCGGATGAAGGCGGCCACGACGTCGAGGTTCCAGTCAGACACCTCGAGGGTCTCCCGCCACAGGTCGGCGAGGCGGAGGTCGATGTCGAGCTCGAGGAGGTCGATCCGGGAGGGTCGCTTCGGCATGCCGAAAAACGTAGAAAAAGCGTCGGACGGCATAGGCTGGAGCCGTGGGAGATATCCGCTACGGCCCCGGCGGGCTGCCGGAGGCGCCGACGTTCGAGAAGGCGTTCGCGGCGCTCGCGGCGGACGGCTACCGGGCCTGCGAGGTCGGTTTTGTGAGCGGCTTCTGGCTCGACTACGAGACTGCTCCGCTGTTCGGCGAGGCGGCGGTTGCGGCCGACGTCGCCCTCTCGGTGCACGCCCCGCTCGCGGCCTTCATGGGCCACGCCGACCGCGGGAAGAAGTTCAAGATGGCGCTGGGCATGCTCGACCACACAGCGGGCCTCGCCCAGGCCTGCGGGGCGCAGCTGATCGTCTTCCATCCGGGCTTTCTGCTCGGCCGCGAGCGGGAGCGGGCCATCGCCGACGTCGTCGACCAGCTCGGCGACCTGCGCGAGCGGCTCGAGGCGAAGGGACGCCTCGTCCCGTTCGGCGTCGAGGTGATGGGCCGGGTGCGCGACCTCGGCACGGTCGAGGACGTGCTCGCGATCGCGGCGCAGGTCGACTTCGTCCGGCCGGTGCTCGACTTCGCCCACATGCACGCGACGAGCGACGGCGCCTTCCTCGATTCGGACGCCTTCGCCGGCGCCCTCGCCGGCGCCGACGCTGTGCTCGAGCCCGGCGTGCCGTTCCACATCCACTTCAGCGACATCCAGTTCGCGAACCGCAACGAGACGAAGCACCTCCCCTACGGCGAGGGGACGCTGCGCGCCGAACCGCTGCGCGACGCGCTCGCGCGCTTCGAGCGGCCGGCGACCGTGATCAGCGAGTCACCCGACGCAGCCTCGACTCAGGCGATCGGCGCGGTGCTCGGCGTGAGCTCCGCCAGCCGCTCCTCGTAGCGCAGCGTCGCGTCCTCCCGGCCACGGGACCGGTGGAACTCGATGACCTCCCCGAGCGCCCAACGCTCGAGCGCGAGCTGGTCATGGCGCCGCATCTCTTCGAGGGCCTCCTGCATCAGCTCTTCCGCCTCGGCGTCGCGGCCCTGTGCAGCGCGGACGATGCCGAGGGAGAGCTTCGTCGTGGAGATCGAGACGCGATCGTCCGGGCCCACGGATTCACGGGCCTGGAGCGCGTACCGCTCCGCCTCGTCGAGCCGGCCCAGCCGGACATAGAGCTCGGCGAGGGAGCGCTGCGCTTCGCAGAGCCGCGAGCGGTCGTTGAGACCCTTCAGCATCCGCACCGCCTCGAGCAGCAGGCTTTCGGCGCGCGCGAGGTCTCCTTGGGACACCACCCGGCGGGCGATCTGCAACGTCATGCCCGCCTCCGAATGAGTGTTGCCCATCTCCGCGTACAGGTCGTGCGCAACCATGTACGCAGCCTCGGACTCCGCGTCGTTACCGCGCCAGTTCTCAAGCGTCCCGCGCGCGGACCATGCGAGTGCGCGCCCCACGATGCTGCCGCTCTCGTCGGCGAGCTCGCCGATACGGTCGACGAGCGGCTCGGCCTCGGCGAACTCGAGCCGATAGATGTAGTTCTCTGCGAGGGCCATCGTGATCTGGAGCTCCTGGTCCTTGCGCTCGGCCGCCCGCGCCGCCTCGAGCGCGAGCTTCGCCCAGTGCTCGAACGCCTCGCCGTCGCTGACCCAGGTGGCCACAACGGTGGCGGCTTGGAAGGCTTCGAAGCGGATCTCGGGCTTCTCGTCGGCGAGCACTTCCACGGCTCGTTCGACGAGCTCGCGTGCGGCCGTCGCGTCGGCACGCTGGTTCAGGACGCCCTCGGCGAGCGCGGTGAGCGCCCGCCCCTGCAGCCGCCGCTCGCCCGCCTGGTCGGCGGCGGCTGCCACCTCCTCCATCTCGACGATGACCGCGGTCATGTCACCGAGACGCCACGCCGCCCGGGCGGCGAAGTAGCGGCGGTCGAGTGTCGGCGCAAGCTCGACCGCGCGCACGAGGAGCTTACGCGCGCTCGCGAACGACTCCCGCGAGAGCGCACGGCGCCCGGCGCGTGTGAGCTCGGCGGCAGCCTCCTCGGCGAGATCGGCCGGCGCGGCGCCGTCGAGCTCCGCGAGGAGCCGGGCCGCCTGGTCGAGGTGGAAGGCGAGGATCTCGACCAGCTCCTCACCAGCGTGCTCGCCCAGCCACTGGGCGAACAGCAGGTGGAGGTCGGCCCGCGATCCCTTCGACAGGCCCGCATACGCGACCTCGCGGATGAGCACATGCTTGAACTTGAACGCCTGCTCGCCGCTGATCGCGGAGCGCTCCTCGCGGAGGACGAGGTCGCGGAAGAGCAAGTCGTCGAGCACGGCGTCGACGTCCGCGACGTCCGACGAGAGGTGAGCAAGCGCTCCGCGGAGGAAAACGCGGCCCATGACGGCTGCCCGCTGGACGAGCCGGCGCGACACCGTCGGCAGCCGGTCGATGCGCGCGGCGATCAGCGCCTGCAGCGTGTCCGGGATCCGCTCCTGCCGGCCCTCGGGCTGCTCCGCAAGGGCGCGGA
Organism: Actinomycetota bacterium; assembly: GCA_005883365.1. Taxonomy (GTDB): domain Bacteria; phylum Actinomycetota; class Thermoleophilia; order Gaiellales; family Gaiellaceae; genus Palsa-739. The sequence continues at coordinate 262 of VAXA01000203.1, read as the reverse complement.
TCGTCTCCTCGACGAACAGCGGGTTGCCCTCCGCCTTCGCCAGGACGGCGTCGATGTCGACCGGCACATCCACCTTGGCTGCGAGCTCCCTGACGAGGTTGGCGGCTTCGTCGTGGGGCAGCGCCTCGAGCTCGAGCGTGGCGGTACGGATCCGGCCACCGCCCCAGGACGGGCGCTCGTCGAGCAGCTCCGGCCGAGCGAGGCAGAGAAGGAGCACCGGCGCGGTGCGAACCCAAGCGGCGAGATGCTCGATCAGCTCAAG
>VAXA01000038.1 GCA_005883365.1 Actinomycetota bacterium | reverse complement strand
GGCGGTCTCGCCCTCGCGATCGGCTTCGTCCTCCTCGTCATCGCCACCCGCTGGGGCCACTTCCACTAGGCCAGCTCAGCCCGCGGTACGTGGCGCAGCTTGTAGCCGACGCCCCAGATGTTCACGATCCAGCCGGCTAGCCCGGCCGCCGCGAGCTTGCGCCGGACCCGGGAGGCGTGCGACTCGAGCGTCCGCGTCGGGACGTACGTGCGGAAGCCCCAGACGTCGCGAAGGAGCTGCTCGCGCGTGAAGACGCGGTCAGGATCGGACGCGAGCTTGACAACGAGCGCGAACTCCTTCGCGGACAGCTCGACCTCCTGCCCGAGCACGGTGACGCGACGTGCTCCGCGGTCGATGGCGAGCGGGCCGATCTCGACGAGCTCGAGGCGCGGTGGGCAGCGCCGTAGGAGCGCATGGATTCGCGCCAGCAGCTCCTCGTAGACGAACGGGCGCGGCAGGCAGTCGTCGGCGCGGGCCAGCACGCGTACGCGTGCCGCCGGATCAGCGCCGCCGAGCACGATCACCGGGCAGTCGGGCACGACGCCGCGGTCGAGCGCCTCTGCGTCTCCCAGCAGGAGGACGTCCGGGTCCGCCGCGCGCGGCAGCTGCTCGGCGCGCTCGCACGAGACGACGTCGAAGCCGTCGTTGCGGAGCTGGCGCTCGAGGAACCCCCGGACGGCCGGTTCCGACTCGGCGAGGAGGAGCGCGGTCATGGCGTCGAGGGTAGGCGCAGCGACCCGGCTCCGCCAGATGTCCTTTCGTGCGAGACCGTGACGTTTTCTCTACAGCCGTCCGGAGCGGACGACACCCCAGAGCAGCCAGACCCCGAGCACGGCCGAGAGGGCGAATCCGATGATCGAGATGACGTTCACGCCGAGCAGGTGCGGGCCGGCCTTCGCGAAGATCCCGATCAGGCTCGAGCCGATCAGCCCACCGACCACGATGAGCGCGATCACGAGCCGGTTGAAGAGCGTGTCGAGCTTCGCCAGCAGGTCGTCGAGCCCCTTGTGCACGAAGCCGACCTCGATCTGGCCGTCGCGGATCTCCTCCATGAAGTCGTGGAACTGGTGCGGCGCCTCGGCGAGCACCTGCGCGTAGCGGAACGCCTCTTTCCGTGCCCGCCGCGCGACGCGCTGCGGTGTGAACCGCTCGAGCATCAGGTCGCGCGCATACGGCCGCGCGACCTCGAAGACGTTGAAGTCCGGATAGAGCTCGGTGCCGACCGACCCGAGGGTCGCGATCGCGCGGTCGAGCAGGAGGAAGCGCGCGGGCAGCTGGAGGTTCATCGAATAGATGAGCTGGAAGCTCTCGCGGATCACCTGGATCGGGTCGATCTCGCTGAGGCTCGCGCCGTAGTAGCGGTAGTAGAGCTCCCGCAGCTCCGAGAGGAACTCGTTCTCGCGCTCCCTCGGGTACTTGACGCCGAGATCCCCGAGGCGCCGCGGGAGTTGGTCGATGTCCTCGTTCGCGGCGTCAATGAAGAGGCCGGTTAGCTTCGACATGTCGTCGTCGGTGAGCGTCCCGACGGCACCGAAGTCGACGAGCCCGATCGTCCCCGCCTCCGGCGGCACGAGGATGTTCGCCGGGTGCGGGTCGCCGTGGAAGAAGCCGTGCCGGAAGATCATCGTCATCCACGCCTCGGTGATCCGGTACGCGAGGTCGCGCCGCTCCTCGAGCGTCGTCCGCACGAGGTCGACGTCGGCGAGCTGGATCCCGTCGATCCATTCGAGCGTCAGCACTCGGGGGCGCGTGTACTGCCAGTAGACCTTCGGGATGCGGACGTGCGGGTGGCCGGCGAAGTTGCGGTGGAAGTTCTGCGCGTTGCGTCCCTCTTGCCGGTAGTCGAGCTCCTTCCGGATCGAGCGGGCGAACTCGTCCACGAGCTGGCGGGTGTCGACAAAGTCGAAGGCGCGGATCCGCTCGCGCGCGAGCCGCGCGGCCTGGTAGAGGAGGCCGAGGTCGGCCTCGATCTTGCGGGGCGCGCCCGGGCGCTGCACCTTGACCGCGACCCGGCGTCCGTTCGGGAGGGTAGCGCGGTGCACCTGGCCGATCGACGCAGCGGCGACGGGTGTCGGCTCGAAGTCGAGGAAGAGCCGCTCCAGCGTGTTCCCGAGCTCCTCCTCGATCACCCGCTCCGCCTGCTCGAACGGGAAAGGCCGCACGTCGTCCTGAAGAGCGCGCAGCTCGACGATGATGTCGGGCGGCACGACGTCGGGTCGCGTCGAGAGGAGCTGACCGAACTTCACGAACGTCGGTCCGAGCTCGTCGAGCACCTCGCGCAGGTGCTGGCCGCGGGCCGAGTGGGCGGTGTGCTCGGCCGCCGCAGTGGCAATCCGGTCGTCCGCGGAGCGACCCGGCAGGAGATCGCTGAGCCGGTGCGCCTCGAGGAAGTAGCCGAAGCCGTGCCGCACCATGACCTGGGCGATCTCCGACAAGCGGCCGATGCTCCGTGTCGTGCTCACCTCGAAAAGGCTACGCGGCGCGGAGGCCGGTGTCAGGCCGCGACGCGACGGCGGGCCTCGCGCCGCCGCATCCACGGGCCCGGCGGCACGAGCAGCGACTCGGCGCGGAGATACGCGAGCCCAACCGCCGGGAGGTCCGTGAAGTGCTCCACGCAGACGTAGCGGCGCCGCCATTCCGGCAAGAATTTCCGGTTGAACGAGTAGAGCCGTTCGAGCTGGAAGACGTTGTCGGCGAGCAGGAGCCCGCGGCGGACAAGCCTGCGGACACGCGTCTTCACCCGCTCGGGTGCGAGGAAGTCCGTCAAGGCGCAGAAGTTGAGCGACAGCTCGCGGGCACCCGTCTCTCGCGCCCAGGCGAGCGTCTCGACCACGAGGAACTCCGTGAGCCCGTTCGGCGCATCGGGGCGGCGCCGCATCGCGCTCAGCGACCACCCGCCGCCGGCCTGCGAGGGCGCCAGGTGGAGGAAGCCGCCAACCCGGCCGGCCGTGTCCTCCGCGAGCGCCAGAACCGTTCCCGGGACGTGGAGGTCGTCGATCGCCATCGAGAAGCCGCGTTCCGGCTCGCCGCGGCGCCATGCCGTGGACACGTCGTCGAGCTCGGCCTCGAGCTCGGGCCCGACCTCGTCCGCCTCGACGATGCGGAACGAGTAGCCGGACTTCCGCAGCCGCGACACCGACTGCCTGACCTTCCGGATCGCACGGCCTTCGAGCGAGAACTCCTGCGGCCGCAGCACCGCCTCTTCCCCCATCGCCACCGGCTTGAGGCCGAACGCGCGGTAACGGGCGAGCTGCTCGCCGGAGGCGCCCACGACCGCGAGCCGCCACCCGTGCGCGCGAGCGATACGGCGCACCTCTGCGAGGAGCTCGTCGATCTCGGCGTCGTCTCCGACCGGGTCGCCGCTGACGAGGGCCGTGCCGGCCACGACCCGGTAGGCGAGGAATGCCCGGCGGGAGGGCGAGAAGAGGTAGCTCTTGTCCCGGCGCAGGGCGAAGAAGGCGAGGCTGTCGCTGCCGTACGCCTCCACGAGCGCGCGAGCGATCCGCCGTTCAGCGACCGTCTGCGCGACGGCCTGCCCGAACGGTCGGAGCCAGAAGTAGAGAGCGAGGAAGCCGAGAACGACTCCGAAACCGAGGAGCGCATCGCTAGTGCGGTGCGAGAGCTCGGCACCACGCAGCTCCTCCCCACCGACGACTGCGGCGATTCCCGCGAGCGCGGCGCCGAGGCCGAGCAGCGGCCGCACGCTGGCCGGGTCACCGGGCACTTCGAAGCGGCGCCGCCAGCGGAGGAGCGCGACGAGCAGGAGCAGCGAGACCGTCGCCTCCTCGATGTCGAGACCTTTCGCGAGGTGCGCAGCGGCGGAGGCGAGGACGACGGCGACGGCGAGCTGCCACGCCCGCCGCCGGCGCTTGGCCAGCGAGCGCGAGAGCCAGATAAGGCCGATCCCGAAGGCGACCGTGAGAACTCGTGCCGCTTCCGGCCACCCCGGCGGCAGGACGCCCTGGACGATCTCGACCCGGTTCGCCATCTCTGGCGTCAGCGCCGAGACGAATCCGATCGCGCCGACGACGGCTGCGCCCCAAGCGAGAAGCTTCTCGGCCCTGGGCAAACGCACGCGCTCAGGGTACAACCTACTCATGCCGCCCCACTCTCTCCCGCCGCGCTGGGTGCCACGCCTCCTCGCGCTTGTCGCCATTGCGCTCATCCCGTGGACGCTGTGGCTGACGTTCACGCTCCCGTCGAGGCATGTCAGCGACGACTACGACGTCGCGTGGGTCGGCTTCGACGTCGCGCTCGCGGTGGTGATCGGCGCAACCGCGTGGACGATCGTGCGCGGCTCGCGGTGGCTCGTGCCGCTTGCCGCCGTCGCGGGGACGATGCTCGTCTGCGACGCGTGGTTCGACATCACGACTTCGAGCGGCGCGACGGAGCGCACACTGGCGATCCTCGAGGCGATCTTCGCCGAGCTCCCGCTCGCGGCGATCTGCGGCTGGATCGTCTACGACGTCGAACGTTTCAGCGCGACCGTCGACCGGATCCGCCGGCCGACGCCCGCCGCGCGGCGGGCGGCCCTACGCGCGATGGCCGAGGACGAGCGGATCTGAGTTTTCGTAAGAGTCCTACGCGGCGGGCGGCAAATCGGGCGGGCTCTCGAGGAGACGCAGCCGGTGCTCGATTTGCGCGACGCGGAGCTCGAGCTCGTCGAGCTCGTCCCGGGTCACGAGGTTGAGCTCGTCAGCGATCCCACGCAGCGCCGAAAGGGCCCCCTCCGACAGCCGCTCGCGGCTGCCCCGCACGCGGCTCGGCAGCTCGGCGAGCAGCTCCTCGACCGTGTCGAGGAGCAGCCGGCCGCTACCGCGCTCGGCCATGCGGCCTCGACCGCCGCCGCTGGCGCCGCTTCTCGCGCCGCGCGCTCGCCGTGGCCGGCTCGGGCGACACCGCGTCGATGAGGCGCGGCGTCGCCTCGGCGGAGAGCGCGGCCTCCGACTCCTGCAGCGCGAGCGTGCCCGGGTCGAGCGCAGGCCCGCCCTTCGGCCGCAGCGGCCTGCGACGCGCCGGCGTCCCACCGTCGGGCTCTTCGTCGCTGAGGTGCTTCCGCCGTGCGTACTCCGGCTCGCGCTCCTTCCAGATCGTGAGCAGCGGCGCGGCGAAGAAGATCGAGGAGTAGGCACCGGAGGTGACGCCGACGATGAGCGCGAAGGCGAAGTCCTTGAGCGTCGCGCCGCCGAGGATCTCGAGGCAGATGATCGGCAGCAGCGTGATGAACGTCGTGGCCAGCGAGCGCCTGATCGTCTCCCACAGTGAGACGTTCGCGATCGTCGCGAACGGCGAACGCCGCATCAGCGGGATGTTCTCGCGGACGCGGTCGAAGATGATGATCGTGTCGTAGATCGAGTAGCCGAGCACGGTCAGCACGGCAGCGACGGTTGCGACGGAGACCTCTTTGCCGACGAGGGCGTAGACCCCGACGGTCACGGCTATGTCGTGGAGCATCGCGAGGATCACGGGCATCGCGAACTTGAATTCGAACCTGATCGCGATGTAGATCGTGATCAGGAGCAGCGAGACGATGATCCCGTAGATCGCGTCGATCGCTATCTGGTGCCCGAACGTCCCCGAGACGTTCTTCACCCCGGTCGAGTAGGCGCCGAACTGGTTCTTGAGGCTCTGGCTCAGGTTGGACTGCTTCGAGCTCGTGAGCGACCTCGTCCGGACCTGCCACTGCTTGAAGTCGCCGTGCACGCTCTTGCCGGCGCCCTGGACGACGGCGTCGCGCTGGCCTTGCGTCGTCATGAACTTCGAGACCGTCCCCGTCGAGTACGCCTTGTGCGTCTTGAACGTGACCTGCGTGCCACCCTTGAAGTCGATCCCGAGGTTGAGGCCGCGGATGCCGAGCGAGACCACGCCGGCGAGGATCACGACGCCCGAGAGCGCGAACCACCAGTAGCGGCGCCGCATGAAGTCGATCTGGAGCCACTTCGCGGTCTGCTGCCCATGTGCGCCCATGAAGCGCGGGTTGTCGAACCAGCGAAAGCCGCTCAGCAGGCCGAGCATCGCCCGGGTCGCGGCGACCGCCGTGATCAGCGAGATCACCGTGCCGATCAGGAGCATCAGGGCGAAGCCCTTCACGTCGGCGACCGCGATGAGGAAGATGACCATCGCCGTGATCACGGTCACGACGTTCGCGTCGAGGATCGTGTGGAAGCCCTTGCCGTAGCCGGCGGCGATCGCCGCCCGCACCGATCGGCCGGCCCTCACCTCTTCCTTGATGCGTTCGAACACGACGACGTTCGCATCGGCCGCGACACCGATCGTGAGGATCAGGCCGGCGAAGCCCGGCAGCGTCAGCGTCACGTTGAAGAGGAGGATCGCTGCGTAGTAGAGGAGCCCGTAGATCGCGAGGCCGAAGACCGCGACGAGGCCGAGGAAGCGGTAGAGCAGAAGCAGGAAGAGCGCGACGATGGCGAGGCCGGCGACCGCCGCCCAGATCGCCTGGTGGAGCGAGCTCTTACCGAGCGTTGCCGAGACGTCGGTGCGCTGGATCTGCTGGAACTTGTACGGCAGCGAGCCGCTCTGCAGGACGAAGGCGAGATCCTTTGCCGCTTGGAATCCGCCCGATCCCATGTCGATCGTCGCCCCGCCGGCGATGCCGTCTGCGAGGCTCGAGTTCGTGTAGTCGATGTACGGCGTCGACTGGAGCACGCCGTCGAGGACGATCGCGTTGTGCTGCGCGTACTGCACGATCGTGTTGATGCTGTGATCGGTGGCCTTGCCGGCGAGGCCGGCGACGCGCTGGCCGCGGTTGTACTCGTCCCTCGTGATGCGCTGGAACTCGTGCGAACCGTGGCTCGTGAAGCTGAGCACCACCTCCGGCTGGCCGGTCTGGGGGTTGGTGTCGGCGGTGATCTGCGATTCGTTGAGGTCGTTCCCCGTCAGCTCAGGCGGCCCATTCGGGTGCCCGGGAGTGCCAGGCGGGAAGTACTTGAAGAGGTACCAGGCCGTGCCGCTCGTCGAGCCGACGACGAGCCGATTCGCCGGCACACGGAGTATCTGCGAGTTCGCCGGCTTCTTGCCGCCGGACGGCAGCAGGAGCTGATGGAGGCTCGGCTCCGGCCCCTGCAGCTTTCTCGTATGGGTCGTGGTCTTCTTCTTCGTGACCTTCTTGCCTTTGACCGTCGTCGTCACGTTCTTCGTGACCTTCGTCACGCGGAAGAGGTAATAGGCCTCGGGCGAGCCCTTCTTCGCCTCGCTCTTGACAGCCGTGAGCAGGGCAAAGAGCGACGAGGCCGGCGTCGGCCGCCCCTGGCTCACGGTCGGCGGCGCGAGGTCCTTCTCGAAGTCGAAGAACTGCAGCTGGCCGGTGGTGCCGATGATCTTCGCCGCCTTGTTGGGATCGTGGATGCCTGCGAGCTGGATCACGATCTCGTTCCCGCCTTGAATGGCGACGTTCGGCGAGGTGACGCCGAGCTTGTCGACGCGGCTCGTCATGATCTGCTGCGCGGTCTGCATGCCCGCCGCGCTGAGCGTCGTTCCCCTCTCCGGGACGGCGCGGAGGACGACCTCGATCCCGCCCTGCAGGTCGAGTCCGAGCGTCGGCTTCTTGTACGCCGGCGAGTGCGGAATCGCGAGCAGCACCGCGCCCACGAGGGCAGCGGCGATCGCACCCATCAGCAGGAGGTATTTGCGACGCTCTCTCACGAAGGTTCCTTCAAAACCGCGGAACAGGTTAGCCGGGCTTCTCCTCATTCGACGCGGCGCCGCCCGAGTCTTTCTCGTCGAAGGCGGACTGCCATCTCTCGCCGCTTTCGTCCTCCTCCGGCTCTTCGGCCTCGCCGGATTCCTCCTCGTCCGGCTCGCGGGTGATGCCTGCGATCGCGCGCCGGGCGACCCGCACCTCGATCTTCGGCGCGATCTCGACCGTGACCTGGTCCTCGTCGAGTCGCGAGACCGTGCCGTAGATCCCGCCGGCGGTGAGCACCTCGTCGCCGACGCGCAGCTCGCTGAGCAGCTGCTGCTGCTTCGTCTGCCGCTTCCGCTGCGGCCGGACGACGATCAGCCAGAGCAGGAGGAACGCGACGATGATGATCAGGAAGAAACCCGAACCGCTGCTGCTCGCTCCGACGATCAACCGATTGCTCCCTTCGCTCGTTGGAGCGCCTCGTCCTTCCACGTGAGGAACTCGCCGCGCTCGATCGCCTGCCGCGCCGCGGCGACGAGATCGAGCAGGAAGCGCAGATTATGCAGGCTGAGCAGCCGCAACCCGAGGATTTCCTGCTGGTTCACGAGGTGGCGGATGTAGGCTCGGCTGAAGCGGGTGCACGCCGGGCAGGCACACCCCGCCTCGAGCGGCCGCTCGTCGCGGGCGAAGCGAGCGTTACGGAGGTTGAGCCGGCCCTCGCCGGTGAGCGCGCTGCCGGTGCGGGCCGTGCGCGTCGGCAGGACGCAGTCGAACATGTCGACGCCGCGGGCGATCACCTCGAGCACGCCCACGGGGTCACCGATTCCCAGAAAATGGCGGGGCTTCTCCTCCGGGAGGAGGGCCGCCGCCTCAGTCGTCGCCTCGAACATCGGCTCGCGGTGCTCCCCCACGCTGAGCCCTCCGATCGCGTAACCGTCGAAGTCGAGCGCGACGAGCCCCTCCGACGAGCGACGGCGGAGCTCGAGGTCGAGCCCGCCCTGCGTGATCGCGAAGCGGAGCTGCCCGGGCGCGCGCGGGAGGTCGCGCTGGCGCTCGGCCCACAGCGTCGTGCGGCGCACCGCCTCGTCCAGCTCGGCGCGAGGCACGCCCGCGGTCGGACAGATGTCGAGGCACAGCACGACGTCGGAGCCGAGGAGCTCCTGCACGCGCGCAGCGAGCTCCGGCGTGAAGCGCTCGGGCCGCCCGTCGTAGACCGAGCGGAACGTGACGCCGTCGTCGTCGGTCTCCAGCAGCGTGTCGCGGAGCGAGAAAACCTGAAAGCCGCCCGAGTCGGTGAGGATCGGGCCGTCCCAGCCCATGAAGGCGTGCAGGCCGCCCAGCTCGGCGATCAGCTCCTCACCGGGCCGGAAGTGGAGGTGGTACGTGTTGGCGAGCACGATCTCGGCGCCGAGCGCACGCAGCTCGTCCGGGTCCACCGCCTTCACGGTCGCCTTCGTCCCGACCGGCAGGAACGCCGGCGTCCGCACCTCGCCATGCGCCGTGTGGAGGATGCCGGCGCGTGCGGCCCCGTCGCGGGCCGTGACGGTGAAGGAATCGGTCACGGCGTTCCCGGAAACCACGCCCGGATCCGGCGCGCGACTTCCGCGTCGCGCAGAGGATCCGCGGGCGCGGCCAGCTCGTGCTCGCGGATACGGCCGAGCTCCCCGACGAGGGCGCGCTCGGGAGCGCCGCTGCCGAGCAGCGTCGCGATCCGAACCGAGTACGGCGCGAACTCGTCGAGCTGCGCGTGCAGCTCTCGCTCGCCGCCGTCGCGCCAGAAGTCCCGCCACTCGTTCGCGCTCCGCGGCCTCATCGATTGTGGTTGACGGCCTCGATGTTGTTGCCGTCGGGGTCGAGCACGAAGGCGCCGACGTAGCCCGGGTGGTATTGCGGCCGCTCGCCCGGTGCGCCGTTGTCGCGATAGCCGGCTGCCGTCGCCACCCGATGGAACTCTGCGACGTCCGCGTCGGTCGCTATCGGAAAGGCGAGGTGGACGTTCTCGCTCGGCGGTCGGCCGTCGGCGACGAGCGCGAAGGAGCGGTCGTCTCTCCAGACGTGGAACCGCGACCCTCGGTCCTCGGTCACGCTGAGCGAGAGTGTCTGGGCGACGGTCTCCCAAAAGCCGCGGCTCGCCTCGAGATCGCGGACTCCGATCCAGAGGTGATCGATCATTGGGCCGCTGCCGGGCTCGCGAAACCCACGGCACGCTTCGACGCTGTTGCCGTCGGGGTCGAGGAGAAAGGCGCCGTAGTAGTCAGGGTTGTACTGCGGCCGCAGCCCCGGCTTGCCGTCGCTCGTGTAGCCCGCATCGACGCCCGCCTGCCAGAAGGCATCGACCTCCTCGCGCGAACTCGCGGCGAAGCCAACATGGAGATGGCGCGTCACCGGATGGTCGTCGTCAGCCTGCGCCACCGAGTAGTCGCCCCACTCGTAAAAGGGCGTGCTCGCTTGCACCGGCTCGAAGCCGAGCACGGCGAAGACGACGTTGTAGAACCGGCGACTCGCCTCCTGGTCGGCGGCGCGGATCGTGACGTGGTCGAGCATCAGAGGACCAGCATCGCATCGCCGAAGGAGTAGAAGCTGTAGCGCTCATCGATCGCGAGCTGGTAGAGCCGCCGCGTCTCCTCGATCCCCGCGAACGCCATGACGAGCGCGAGCAGCGTCGAGCGCGGCAGGTGGAAGTTCGTCAGGAGCGCGTCCACGCGCCGGAACTCGAAACCCGGGGTGATGAACAGCTCGGTGCGGCCCGTGAGCGGACCGCCGCGCGCCAGCGTCTCGAGCACGCGCACGGTGGTCGTGCCGACGGCGAGCACGCGGTCGGCCGCCCGGATCCGCTCCCACGCCTCCGGCTGGACCTCATAGCGCTCGCCGTGGATTTGGTGGTCTTCTAACCGGCCCTCGGTGACTGGCCGGAACGTGTCGAGGCCGACATGAAGCGTGACGCGCACCGGGTCGAGCAGCGCCAGCAGCTCCGGCGTGAAGTGGAGGCCGGCCGTGGGCGCCGCCGCCGAGCCCGGCTCGCGCGCGTAGACGGTCTGGTAGCGGGACGGATCGCCGAGCGGCTCGGTGATGTACGGCGGCAGCGGGGTCTCGCCCGCCGGCTCGCCGTCGAGACGGAGGCGCCAGCGCCCCTCGCCGAGGTGCTCGAGCAGCTCGACCGGCCCGTAGCGGCGGCCAGCCCGCAGCCGCCGTGTGGGCCGCGCGAGCGCCTCCCATGTCCCGTCCTC